>DAIDML010000001.1 GCA_027449005.1 Erysipelotrichaceae bacterium
GATGATTCATCTTTTTAAGTGTTCTAATAGACTAGCATCAGGATCAATGAAGATGGTGGTGTAGTTTTTAACATTAACCAAACCTAAAGGAGCTTTAGGGACCTTCTTAATGTTTGAGATTTGAGTATACATGACCTCTACAGAAGAGGAGTGAGCATACTTAGAATAGAGTGCACACAGATTGGCTGCGGTACGAATCATGGTTTCATTAAGTGGAATGTTGGTCTTAAGCAAAACATGGGCACTAGGAGCATCCTTCACATGGAACCACGTGTCATGTTTAGAAGCAAAGGTAAAGGTAAGGTAGTCATTTTGAATGTTGTTTTTTCCAATAAAGACGCTAAAGTCTTGAGCTTCATATTTTAGTAACTTGATGGGTTGTTTTTTGCCTGGTTTACTTGGTGCTTTGCTTGATTTCATTAATCGTTGGGCAACAAGTTCTTCTTTAATTTGTAGCGCTTCATCCACGCTAGCGAAACTCAAAGCAAGTTCACAGCTCTCTAGATACTCTATCATCGTTTTGGTTAAGCTGATTTGTTCATGAATATGATGAATGGATTGGTTGAGTTTTTGAACTTTTCGATAATAAGCATTCGCATTTTCAATGCCACTTAAATGAGGTTGTAAAGGAATGGTCACTGTGATGTCTTCATCCTCAAAGGAAGGCACATTTAATTGTGTGTCTCCTTTTTTGATAAGGTAGGCATAACTCATACAATAATCAGCTAAATGTTTGTAGTGGGTGGCATTGGTGGTGGAAGAGAGTTCATCTTCAAGTTTAATGAGTTTGTTGCGTTGTTTTTTGAGTTCACGAGCAATGACTTTTCCAATGTCTTGAGTGATGGCTTTAATGTTCTTCACATGTTCTTGTTGGGTGTACATGTGTTGCATCATGGTGTGAATCTCATTGGATTCAAACGTGGTTTGAAGATGCTTCAAAGGAATGATATGAAATTGTTTAAGTTGTTTTGGGTTAACAAAAAGGGTTTGTGATGTAAGACACTCTTTAATCACATTATCCATGTTTTCATTAGAATGCATTCGATATTCAAGTTCTTTGGCTAAAAGAGGGGATACGCCTTCCACATTCATCCATGAGTCAATTTTTTCTTTTAAGTTTGGTTCACTGAGTTGATATTTGGATTGGCTTTGAATTTTTTGGAATGGGGAGTGAGACATAATAAAACGTGATGAGTTTTTATCTGGATAAATCTTTGTATGAGCATCAATGATTACATTGTCTTGATTGACTAGGATTGCATTGGTGTATTGCCCCATTAATTCCACGTACAATGACACTTTGATTCTTTCAAACACATCATTGGTGGTTTCATATTCCATTTGAAACCATCGATCTAGCCCATGTTGAGTAATGAAAGTGCAGGTTGCTCCTTCACAATATTTCTTGAGTGAGGTTAGAAAAGAAGATTGATGGGTTTGGGCTAATCCTTGTGACGTTAGACAAAAGCGAGCAGATTGAGCATCAAGAACAAGCAACAATGTGAAGCGTTGTTGGTTGTAAGCGTGGAAAAGATAGTGGTGTTCGCCCACTTGTTGAATTTTGTTGACTTTAAAAGGACATTGCTTAGCAATGTTGTGTAAAAGTGAATGTAGAATCAAACCATCTAATGCCATACTTTTCTCCAATTTTCACCATTATATCACTTTTACACGACAACCAATAGGAATCCATGAAGGAGAAAAATAATCCAGTTCTTCCTTCCCTTTAATACGATTTTTAATAACCACCGAAATTATCATAACGTCATTATAACAGATGGATTCCTTCCAGTGATGAAAA
>DAIDML010000002.1 GCA_027449005.1 Erysipelotrichaceae bacterium
TTTGATATTTGCCTGAGTTTAAAGTAGCTTTAGTAGCTAAAAGCAGAAGTGACTTTTGGGGATCAATTAATGATAAGGTTGGTTCAATGATACTGATCAGTTTGAGATCACGATAGGATAATCGAAGTTCATCACTCAACAAACTGCTCATGGTGTTGCATGCGATCAAGATCGTATTAATGTTTAAAGAGCGAAAAACATCCATCATGGAATGAAAGATGGTTTCGAGTTCTGGTTTAGACTTGTTGCCATAGGGTAAATGAAACTGATCCGCCAATAACACAAAACTATGGTGCGGATACGCTTTTACACAGGCTTGATAAATGGTGTATCCCCCAACACCTGAATCAAAGATTCCGATTTGACTCATCATTGTCTCCTTTAAAATGAACCATGATGTTGTTGGCAACATGGGTTGGTACCACCTCACTTAAGGCTTCTAACGAAGCTGAGGCAATGTTGGATATGGTTTTAAAGCGTTTAAGTAATGCTTTAATGCGTTGTGCTCCTAACCCTTCAATGTCTTTAAGTTGGGAATGGGTTTGGGCTTTTGAGCGCAGTTGTTGATGATAGCTGATCGCAAAACGATGCACTTCATCTTGAAGTTGAACACACAGTAACGTGAGTGGATCTAAAGCCAGTAAAGGAATCTTGACTCCATCATGACGCATGAGTTCGCTGGTCTGATGTTTGTGATCTTTGATTAGCGCTGCGACATTCATGGATAGATTCATTTCACTTAACAATGATTTTACCATATTGAGCTGAGGAAGTCCTCCATCCACAATCATGAGATCAGGAAGAGCCTCACTGCCTTGCAGTGCCTTATACAAACGACGATACACCATTTCTCTCATGTTTTCCACATCATTGTTTTGTGAATGCAGTTTGTACTTACGATATTTTGCCTTATTGAACATCCCGTTTTCAAACACAATCTTCGCTCCAACGGTGTTGGATCCAAAGGTATGAGACACATCCACCATCTCAATGGAAGAAATCGGTGAGCTTTGTGTCATGAGTGCTAAAGACTCTAATGCTTCTTGCATATCGATGCCTTTTTGTTTCGCACGATTCAAATGATATTGAAGACTCTGCTTCGCATTCTCCTGTGCTAACAACAACTCCTTCACCTTATCGCCACGTTGTGGTGAACTGACTTTGATGCCTAAAGACTCACTTAACAAGGTAGCATTCAATGGTTGAGGAATCATGAGTAGTTTTGGTTTAGAAGACAAGGTGTAATACTCTTGAATGAGGGTTTCCACTTGATCTTCAATGGGTTGCATCATTTCATTGATCCAATCATCTTTCTTCACAATCTTTCCTTCTCGAATCATGAAAAAGGACAAGGAGAGTAAACCTTCTTTGGTAGCATACCCTACCACATCATGTTCACTTTCAAAAGAAGTGATGGTTTGTCGTTTGGAAACATAATGAGCAGATGCAAGGCGATCTCTTAAGGTTGCGGCCAGTTCATATTGAAAGCGAGAAGAAGCGATCATCATGTCTTCTTGAAGTTTTTTAATCAGGTAATCCCAATCCCCTTTAAGCACTTTTTTCACATCTTCCACATGCTTCATGTAGTCATCTTGTTTGATGAAACCTTGGCATGGACCTGAACATTGTTTAATGTGATAGTATAAACATACCTGTTTAGGTAGACTTCGACATTTTCGTAAAGGAAACACATCATGAAGCAGTTTAAGGGTTTCTCTGGCTGCATAGGCATCAGGATAAGGCCCAAAGTAAGTTGCTTTCTTATCTTTCACACGATCTCTAACGACCAATAATTGAGGAAAGGTTTCACTCGTTAATTTAATCATCGGATAGGTTTTGTCATCCATGAACATGATGTTGTATTGCGGACGATGTTGTTTGATTAAATCAATTTCCAATAGGAGCGCTTCTTTTTCAGAAGGAGTCACAATGAATGTCACATCCACCGCATCCATGACCAGTTTGGATGTCTTCCCTTCATGAGGACGATTAAAATACGAATTCACTCGTTTTTTTAAGTCTTTGGCTTTCCCAACATAAATGATGGTGTTCTTACTGTTTTTAAACAGATAACACCCACTTAAGGAAGGAATGATGGCTAAAGCATCTTTTGAAATCATTTAAAAGTTACCACCGTAGCGACGATCCCACCTTGTTCAAGGGGAGCTTGTCCATGGGATTTCACATTCGGATGACTTGATAAATGCTGTGCAATCACTTTCTTTAACGTTAAGGTTCCAATCCCATGAATGATGATGCCATTGGGAATATGATGCAGTAAGCAATCTTCAATGTAATCATTCACTTTCGCAATCGCATCATCCCCTCGCATACCGACCACCACACATTCCAATAAGCTACCTCGTGGTGCACTCACTCAACTGGTGTAGGTGGATTTACTCTTCTTGACAACAGGAGGTTCACTGCGTTGAAGTTGTTGAAGTGAGGTTTTCACACGCATGCCATTGATGTCCACCATGGCTTGCTTACCTTTAAGTTCAATCACTTGACCTGAGCGTTGTGATCCTTTGACTTTGACATAATCTCCCACTTGAATGGTTTCATCTTCTTTGACTAACGGTTTCGGTTGTAATGCTTTCACTTCTTGTTTTAGTTTTTGTAGTGTAGGTGTTGATTGTTTTTGTTGCGATGCTTCTTTTAAATACATATCAATCTCTTCGAGTGCTTCATTCACCAATGCATTGATTTGATCTTGAGCTTTAACTTGAATGGCTTCAAGTTGAGCATTGAGTTCCTCTTCTTTTTGCTTAAGAAGCGCTTGTTGTTCACTGAGCATGTCTTTTTGTGAGAGTAAGGTTGCTTCAAGTTGTTGATTGAGGGCAATTTGCTCATTCAAGTTCTCAAGTAAGCGAGAGGTCTCACTCTTCTTGGTTTCCAACTCACTTTGAGCACGCTCAAGCAAGGTTGAAGGTAAGTTAAAACGTGATGCGATGGCTAACGCATTGGATTGTCCTGCTTGGTGGGCAAAGAAACGATAGGTTGGTGATAAAGTCTGAATATCAAATTCCACACTGGAAATCATCACCCCATCCCATTCATATGCGATTTGCTTAATGCGATTGTAGTGAGTGGTGGCCACTAAGGTGCATTGTTTTTGATGAAAGGCATCCAAGATGGCGACCGCTAAACTTTCTCCTTCATCAGGATCAGTGCCACTACCCAACTCATCAAGTAACACTAAGGATGATGGGGTCACTTGATTTAAGATGGTCGCAATGTGAGAGATATGAGAGGAAAACGTGGATAAAGAGCTTTGAATGGATTGCTCATCTCCAATGTCCGCAAAGACCGCATCATAAAATGGAAGTTGTGCTGATCGTACCAAAAGTGGTAATCCACAATAAGCCATGAGAGTAAATAAACCAATGATTTTTAAGGAGACCGTCTTCCCTCCTGTATTAGGTCCACTGATGATGCAAATACGGGTATGCTCATCCAAAGTGTAAGTGTTGGCTACAACCTTTAAGGGATCAATGAGAGGATGACGAGCCGCTTCTAAATGAAGGATATTGCCACCCAGTGTTGGAATATGGGCATCTTTTTCTAAACCATAACGTGCCTTTGCAAACCACTCATCCAACATCATAAGCGATTCATGAGAGGCCATAAGCGTGAGCGCATGATCCCCGACCAAAGCAGAACACTCCCATGCGATCTTCTCAATTTCATTTTCTATGAGTGAAGTAATGGTTTGTTTTTGATTGTTAAGTTGCATAAGAAAAGCAGGTTCAACATACGCGGTTTGTCCAGATGCAGATTCACCCACCACTAAACCATTGAAGGTATTCTTTTCTGAAATCTTTGCCATCAAGACATAACGATCTTGTCTTTGGGTCATTACTTGTTCACTGAGTTTTGAGGCATTCACACGCATGAAATCTTGGGTTTGTTTAAGGATGGATGCTTCCACATCTCTGTATTGTTTACGCAGTGATTTTAAGGTTGGACTTGCAGAATCCAACACTTCACCACTGGGAGAAAAACACTCATCCAAGCGTTTCACTAATGGTAGATGAATACTCATGCCATCTATCGCATCCAACACCCGTTCCCCTTTTAAGGTTTTCATGTTTTGCTTCTTGAGGGTTAAGATACGATGATTAACTTTGTTGAGGGCAACTAAATCAAGAATGTCACAAAGACCTCCTTTAGAGGCTTTGATGAGCGTAGTTGAGGTATTCACTAATCCTTTAAGATAATGATCTCCCCCTGATAGAATGTATTCCATCGCATCATGAGTATTAGCTAATCGTTGTGTGATTTCCAGTTTCTTAAAGGAAGGGGTTGTGTTTTGAATGCTCACTTGATTATCATCAAAATGCGCATACGAAGACACGTTGTGAAGTATGGTTTGTAATTCTAAAGCATCATTCATGAGTTATTCACTTCTTTCTAAAAATTGATCAATAATCTCTTCATCAAAACCGAGTTCAAGAAGCCATTGTTTGACAAAAGCACGTTCATCGTCACTCACCTGCTCAGGATTGGTGAGTAGTGTAACTAAGATTTTACTGTACTCAAAGGTGTCACTTACGGTATCTTCTTCAAATAATGAAAATGTAGTGCTTTGAATTGGAGCTAACCATGATTCATTAACAATAGTGGTACCTGAAGGAATCCATGGAAGTAAGAGGATTAATGAAATCACAAACAACCAAATCCACGTTCCAATGAGGGAGAACACTGCACCAAAGAATGCATTGATGGGTTTGAAGATAGGTATTTTGGAAATGGCTTTGACTAATGGAGTTAGAAGCATCATTAAAAGTGAACCAATCGCAAACAGAATAAAGAACCACACAATTTGATTTGAAGTACCACTGATGGTCTCTAGGATTGCGGAGTTGATGCTCGCATCTTGAATGTTCACGATCATCCATTGTGAAGAGACTAAAGGAAGGAGTGCTGAAGCAAAGAGTAACGCAAGGCCAAGCGACAACAACTCAAACAACATGAGCAGTAATCCCTTTGATAAACCTAAGCGTAAGCGAATGAGCACAAATAAGGCAATGAGCGCATTCATAATCCAAGGGTTTTCAAGTAGTGTTTCTATCATAAAGTCATGTCTCCTCAACTCGGCATGTATGTTACAATAGTACCATGAAACCAAACCTTTCGACCACTCTTGATTCATCAAGCCTAAACAGATTGATTAAAGACCTTTATTCACATTCAATCCCCTTTAATCATCCTTACATGACCCATGCTTTTAAAGTTGAGGACACCCTCATCCACGTCTATTCTTCAAAGAAAGTGGTCTTTACAGGTTCACTGGCTCAAGAAGTGAAAGATCGATACGAACCAAAACCTTCGTTTACTCCCCATGCGGGAAGTGATGAAGTTGGAACCGGAGATTATTTTGGACCTGTGGTGGTGTGTGCATGTACCTTAAATCCTAAGCATTTACCGCTTTTAGAACCTTATACCATCATGGATTCTAAGGTCTTGGATGATCATGATATGATTCGCATTTATCAAGATCTTAAAGAACACGTTCCCCATTCTTTAATGATTGTCTCACCTACCAAATACAATCAGATTCATCAAACCCATAACATGAATGCGATTAAAGCTAAACTGCATTATGAAGCGTATTTGAGCTTAGCGAAGAAAACAACTTTACCTTCATTGTGTGTCATAGATCAATTCACACCTGAAGCATCTTTTTATCGCTATCTCAATTTAAAACCACACAAGGATTTACCGCTTCACTTTGAAACCAAAGCTGAATCAAAATACTTGGCTGTGGCTTTAGCGAGTGTGTTTGCAAGAGCGGTGGTTGTCTTAACCCTTCAACAAATTCAAGATCATTATCAAATCTTACTGCCTAAAGGAGCTGGATCTAGTGTGGATCAAGCTGCACGTCATTTTATTGAAGTTCATGGAGAAACTGCTTTAAAGCATGTTGCAAAACTTCATTTTAAAAATACAACCCGTGTGTTAAACAAGGAGGAAACATGTCAATGAGTCTTGTATCATTAGC
>DAIDML010000003.1 GCA_027449005.1 Erysipelotrichaceae bacterium
TTTCACTTTCAGCTTTGATTTCTTCTAAGCTTGCGCCATTTTCAGCCAATGCGCCAAGAATCTTATGCACAAGAACTGTACCTGCGACACCACGACGTCCTTCAGTCCAAGTGGAACCTTCAACGGCGATGTCATCGTTAGTAATGACGAAGTCTACTTTAATGTTGTCCATTTCTTCAGCCATTTCTTTGGCCATGGTGAAGTTAATGACGTCACCAGTATAGTTCTTAATAACTAAGAATACACCAGCACCTTTGTCTGCTGCTTTAATTCCTTCATAAACTTGATCAACGGTTGGAGAGGTGAATACATCACCACAGACGGCTGCACTTAACATACCTTTACCTACAAAACCTGCATGAGATGGTTCGTGGCCACTACCACCCCCAGAAACTAGACCTACTTTACCTTTTCCTTCGTAGTTACGAGCGACAACACGAGTGTCACTGACGCGGTGCACGATATTTTCGTGAGTGGCAACTAGGCCATTAATCATTTCTTCTACGACGTCTTCTGGTCTGTTCAGAATCTTTTTCATGGTTCCTCCTTTTGATCAACAGAACATGATACACAGATGTGTATACGCTTTCATTGTAGTCCTAAAAGCAGTCTTTATGCAAAAGAATTGAATGTACAGTCGGATATTGTCGCATAAAAAACATTCACTTTGATGTGAATGTTTGAGGGGTTTCTTTGAGATTTTGAATCATGATTGTGCATCCTAAGCCTATGAATACAAGGCTTATTTTAACCAGTATCAACGGTGCAATAATAACACTCATTAAGAGACTAAGCCATAAAACAAGGATGGCCTTCTTCTTGATATGAGGTCTAACACAACGATGGTGTTGATAGTCACTGATCATAGGACCAAATGTAGGGTTTTTCATGATGCGTGACGCAAAGGAAGGGGAAGATTTCATGAAACACCCTACACTGGCCAGATAGAAAGGGGTCGTTGGTAGTAAGGGAAGGAGTATGCCTATGGAACCTAAGATAAAGAAAAGAAAACCTAGAAAGAAACTTATGGGGTGTCTCATACGTTAACTAAACGTTTTTCACCTTCTAAATGTTGAATTTCACTGATATCCTGAGTGACTTCTAAGGTTCCTAGGTACTCATTTTCTTCATTTCTGATTGCATAGTAGCGGATATGAACACGTTTTCCTCGAAAGTTAATCCAAAAGTCTTCATGATCTTTTCGTCCACTTCTTAAATCATCCACTATTCCCATCACAATATCCACGCTTTGGGGAGGATGACACATGTCTACGCTACGATTGATGACAGAGATTGGACGTTCAAAAATACGTTCTTTGCCTTGGGTCACAAAGGTAACTTTATTTTCAGCATTCACAAAAGTCATATCGAAAGGTACTGTATTGAAAATAGCGTTCACTTGTTCATGGGTTAAGTATCCCATGCTCATGTTTAAGGCTTCATCCCTGATTTCAGTGTTAGGTTCATTAACGGATTCATAAGTTGTATCTGGTGTGTGTTGTTCACGAGCTTGCGCAATGATTTTCAAGTCAGCTTGATTAAGCTTCTCCAATAACATAGGGAACAACACATTGTTTTCTTTGCTAATCATGTCTTCAATCAATTGGATGGTTTTACCTAACTGAGATTGTAGTATTTTGAATGCCACATCTTCATATGTTAACTGAAGGCTTTCTTTAATGCTTTTGCGTATTTTATTATCAACACCCCACATGACTTTAGGGATAATGAAATCACCACGTTTCTCAAGCATAGGAAACAAGATGTTTTCTTTATCTTCATAGTGTTTCACTATCGCTTCAAACGTTGATTGAAAACTTGTAACATGTTTTCTTAAGACATTCACATCAAAGGCCAGTTGAACATCTTCTTTAAAGCTCATTAACGCATCATAGAAATTGGAGTTTTCTTCTTCAAACTCTGTAATAGGATTAATGGTAATCTCATCACTGTGGAGCTGAAAAACGCTACCAGTAAACAATGAAGCATGAATGTCGCATAAGTTTTGAATCTCTTCAATACTGACACCTTCTTGCACTAGGTTATATTCCATTTGGGCAATCTCAGCACCACTGACACTCTTGAATTCATTCTTAAAAATTCGTGTCACTTCTTCAATATCATCACCGTTATGTAAACGTAAGATCAACTCTTTTAAACGTGCTTGTCTTTGATTTGTGTTATCGATTAGTTCACTCATATTGGTCCTCCAATAACACAAGTGTACATCCTATAAGAAGAAAAGAATGTGATGTACATCACATTCTTGTTAATAAGATTTGCTTTTGTTTGAGTGTTCTTAGTTTACCGCTGTTTTCAAGCTGTTTCATGCTTCGAGAGACACTTTCACGTGTCACTCCCAGACGCATACCGATTTCTTCTTGAGTGAGAGGTAACTTTAATACTGTTCCTTGGTGTGTTTCAAAACCAAAGTCCAAAGCTAAGGTTTGAAGTAGTTTAAATAAGCGTTGTTCAAGGGGATCAATGGTCACATTGGAAAGTTCAGATTCAAGATTCTGTATTCGAGAAGACAAGGCATGAATGATGGCTAATGAGAACTCATGATCATTTTCAATCAGTTCCTGAACTGTAGAAGCATCAATCATACAAACGGTTGAAGGTTCCATGGCTTCAACACTGTATGCGGATTGACTTTCCTTAAACAGAGATTCTTGACCGAAGAAGTCACCTTTATGAAGGAAATACAATGTTTTTTGTTTACCTTCTTCATGATGGGTATAACACTTAAATGATCCTGATGAAATCACCACAAATTGATGCAAAGGTTGTGTCTCAAAGATAACATGTTCACCTTTATTGAAGGCGAGACGATGGACAGAAGCGATAATCTTTGCACGATGTTTCCCGCTGACATGAGAAAAGATACCTAATTGGCTAATGCATACGGGTGATTGACAAGTATGACACGATAGCATTTTTTTCTCCTTGTGATGTACATCACATTAATAGCGTAACATTAATGTAGACCAAATAAAAGAGTAATCAATGAGGAATGAGAATATGCTATGATGAAGGTATGAAAAACATCGTTATTTGTGGAGCTGGTCCGGCTGGATGCATGGCTGCAATCAGCACTAAAACACATTATCCTCACTTTAATGTCATCCTCATTGATCAAAATGACCACATTCTTAAGAAACTACGTTTAAGTGGGGGAGGACGTTGCAATGTCAGTGCCAATGTCAGTGTTCAAACCATCATTGAACAAACTCCTCGTAACGGTCGCTTTTTATATGCTTCTCTTAATGAATTCAACAGCACTCACATTCAAGACTTCTTTACATCAAGAGGCTGTCCATTAATTGAAGAGGATCATCAACGTTTGTTTCCTAAATCTCATAAAGCTGCGGATATTGCCCAGGTTATGCTGAATGAACTTCACCGACTCAATGTTGAGTTGCAGCTTAATATCTATGTGAATCAGATTGACCTACACAACAACAAAGTCATCACTTCTGATCAAACTTTCAACTATGATCACTTGATCATTGCTAGTGGAGGATTGAGTTATCCACAAACAGGCAGTGATGGACATCTAATCAAAATATTGTCTCAACATGTCGAAGTGGAAGCATGCTATCCTGCGGAAACACCTCTGGTGTCCAATGATGCACTCATTCAATCTAAACTTCTTCAAGGGGTTTCATTGAAGGACGTCAGTTTAACACTTTTCATAGAAGGTAAGAAGAAGAAACAAGTAAAACATGACATGTTGTTTACTCATTTTGGGTTCTCAGGTCCGGGGGTTTTACAACTCAGCAGTGTGTGTCGAGATTGCTTTGAAAAAAAACAATCTGTCATGATGAACATTGATTGTCTTCCGCATTTGAATCAACAAGAAGTGGAAGATCTACTTAAGAAGCACACACTATCAAAAGTATTATCCATACATCAACTCCCTAAGCGACTGAATGAAGCCTATGAAATCTTGAAAGATTCATTAACACCCACACAGTTTCTTAAAGCATGGACCTTTAACATTCATGACATGCGAGGCTTCAATCAAGCTTTTGTGACCAGTGGAGGAATCAGTGTTAAAGCCATTGATCCTGCCACCATGCATTTAAAAGCATACCCCAATGTCAGTGTATGTGGTGAAATGATTGATGTGCACTCTCATACGGGAGGATATAACATTACTCTTGCTATGAGCACAGGATATCACGCAGGAAGACATTGTTTGGACTAAAAAAGAGAATCAATCAGATTCTCTTTTTCATTGATTTATGCAATTAAGCGAGCGATGAGACCCTTAATAATAGCCCATAATGAGAAGTCATTACCACCGAAAATAATAATCCAGTCTGCAACAGTGGTTTGTAGGAATGGAATAGAGAAGCCAACGAGTAATACCATAACAACTCCAGCTACAGCAGAACCTAAGATAGCCCCACGACGTCCACCAGTAGCATTTCCTATGATAGATGCTGTACCAATCTCAAAGAAACTAGTAATGGTAAGTGGAGCAATCACATAAGGGAAGACCCCTGCAACGGCAAGCAAGACAATGGCAGCGGTGGAACTAATCATTGAAACTACAAATCCAATGATGAGTGCATTAGGAGCATAAGGGAAAAGTAAAGGACAGTCCAATGCTGGAATCGCATCTGGAATTAATTTTTCTTGGAAACCTGTGAAAGCTGGAACAATTTCAGCAATCATCATACGTACACCAAGTAGAAGAACAGTTAAACCAGCACCAAAGGTTAAACCTTGAGTCAACAAGAATGTAAAGACTTTGGATGACGATGCAATGCCAAACACTTCAAGGGCATTTTCACCACTGAAGGCTAAGATTGCCATCAAGACACCATAGACTAGAACGATCACAATGGAAGATGTAATGGAAATCTCTTTAAGGAAGGATAAATTCTTAGAGAACTTTAAGTCTTCAGTGGATTTACTCTTATCCCCAAACCATTTTCCAATGTAACCAGCAATTAAAGATAAACCTACGGTAGGATGTCCTAATGTAAAGGAATCATCTTTAGTGACTTCTTTAACAAAAGGTCGAATGATGTTTGGTGTAATAACCATGTAAGCTGCAGTGAATAACGTTGCTACAACAACCAATGTGGTTCCACTTAAGCCAGCGTCCACTCCTGCCGCAACGAAGATGAATGGGAACCAATACAACATATGTCCAGTTAAGAAGACAGCTTTCCATTTAGTGAAACGGGCCACAAGTAAGTTGATTGCGAATGCGGACACCATAGCAATCCCAATGGATGACCCATACTGACCCATGAAAGCAGCTGAACCCATGGATTCGATGGCTTGTCCACCATCAGCACTGAATACACCAAAAGCGGTCGCAAGAGGCAGAATCGCGCCAATAATGATATCTACCCCTTTTGTGAGTATAACGACACCTAAAGCGGTTTTGAAAGTCCCTGATAGCACTTCTGGAAAGGATTTACGTTGAAGTAATAATCCTAAAAGAGCAATCAAAGACAGGAAGATGGGAGCACTGCCGAAAATCTCATTAATGATAAAATCTAATACAGCCATAATTTCCTCCTTTATTAATCAAGCCATGGCTTGTTTGGGCTACATCATCTTTTCCCCAACCCTATAAAAAGCGGATACGAGAAGCGTAATCTTTCACATGCTGCTTGTTGATCTGTTCCCCCTTTCCTGAATCAAGATTAGCACTAACCCACAACGGTGGATCAATGTTTCTTTCAACACAATGCTCAACGACTTGAGCTACTAATGCATTAAGCACAGCCATGCCCAAAACAGAAGAAGTAGGAGCAAACTTGCTTTCTACACCATCCATTGAGCATGTTGCATCACCAAGAGGGCACTTCAAGTCAATCACAACATCAGCCAAGTCCATCAGTTTATAGCCACTTGAATGACGTGATGACACATGACTTGAATAAGAGAGTGATGTTAAGGCAATGATCTTACATCCACGTTTTTGAGCAGCTAAGGCCATATCCACAACCGCACCATTACGACCTGACACTGAAGCAATAATGAAGACATCATGAGGTGATAAGGTTTCAAATGACAGAGCATCATTAGCCCATCCTTCGAGTCTTTCAAAAGTGGATGACAATAGAGCGATGGGGGGAACACTCATTTGTGGATAAAGCAGTGCATTGACAGGAACTAAACCACCAGAGCGATAAAACATTTCCATGGCAAACATTTGCGAATGTCCACTTCCAAACACATGAATGAGCCCTTTGTTTTCAATCGCATGACTCATCAATGAGGCTGCATGAAGGATTGACTCATGTTCTTCACTGAATTGTCTTTGAAGTTGATCCATGACATCATGGTAGTAATCAAGGTACTTCATAGCATCTTCACCGACTCAACAAAGGCCATCGCTTTGGCTTCAATTTCAACTTTATCCACAAAACTATGAATAACAATGACAGGGACCTTAGCCCTTTGTTTGAGGTTTTCAGCAAGCTCCAGTGATGTGAAAATCACATCACAGTCCACACTGGAAGCCGTGGCAACATCACCTGCAAACACTGAAGCTGAAACACCATTCTTTTTAAAAGCTTGATCCAACTTCATCTTAAGTAAAGTGGATGAGCCTACTCCAAATCCACAGACAGCTTGTACTTTAAGTTCTTTCATACGTTTTCTCCTTGATGGTTTAAGTGAATAAGGTGATGAATGGTAGCGATATCATTGGCTTCTTTGATTTGTGTGATGATAGTGTCATCACTTAATAACTCAGCCAAAGCCACTAAACCATCCATATGATGATGTGCAGAAGGGGCACATAAGCCAAAAATAAGATGAACTGGATCATTGTGTGAGTTGAAATACACTTCTTTCTTACTGACCAGTAAAGCTAAATCATGTTTAATGACAC
>DAIDML010000004.1 GCA_027449005.1 Erysipelotrichaceae bacterium
CTTCTGGTTTTTGAGTTACGATTTCTTGAGATTCATTCTCTCTTTTTTCGTTTGAATTTCCGTTTCTTTTAACAAAAAATGACTTAACTCTACGAATTAAGTCATTGATAGAAATTTCGGAAGTTACTCTAAGAATTCACGCGCTTTAGTTGAGAATACACGTGCAATAAGTCAAATAAAAAAGGAGCACAGCTCCACTTATTCGATTAATTACACGTGATTTGAAACCATAAGTTGATAAAAGTCCATATCATGATACTGATCAAACTTGTAACCACACTCTTTGATTGTTCCACAATAGCTAAAACCAAAAATGTCATGAAGCCGTTTCGACCCTTCATTTGAGGATGTGATTTCAGAAACGACAGTATGAATGACGGGATTTTCTTTGGCTAAAACTAAAATAGCTTCCATCAACTCACTGCCTAACCCTTCTCCTCTTTTATCTTTATGTAAATAAATACATAGTTTCACACTGCGATCATAGCCATCATCGCTTCCAAAAGGTGACAGTCCTGCATAACCATACACTTTACCTTCCTGTTCAACCACAATAATCGGATTATTGATTCCATGGGAGTAAAACCACCTAGACCGTGATTCTAAACTTTGAGGGTCAATATCAAATGTTGCGGCATTACTTCTAACCACCTCATTGTAAATGGATGTCATTGCTGGTATATCTTCAAAACATGCTTTTCTAATCATAGCTTTCCTACTTTCTTTGTTTTTTCAAATGAAGAAATAAGGTTTAAAAATCTCCATTGTCATTTTATTGCAATAGGTTTTAAAAAAACGTGAACCTAAAGCGTTTCACGTTTGATCTCTTTTAACATATCTGATAAAACATAAATGTCTTTAGAACTCATGAACAAGTAAACGGCAGGTGAATGATGTGACAACATCATTGCTGCTTCATGATTTTCTTCAATCACATGGGATTGAGTAAGTCGATCTGATAAATAATGAATGTCTTGTGTGTAGCCATCTTCATAATCATCAATACTATTAAAATTCACAAGATAGACATGATCAGCTAAATCAAGTGCTGATGTAAATTCAGCTACGAAATTAACTAAACGAGAAACACGATGAGGTTTAAAGATCGCAACAATGTTCTTATCTGGATATGCTTTCTTCGCAGCCAATATCGTCATTTTAATTTCTGTAGGATGATGTGCATAATCATCAATGAAAATATCATCTCCTACTTTATCTTGAACAAAGCGTCTTTTTGCCCCTTTAAAGTCGATTAAACTGGATTGAATCGATGCTAAATCTAAACCTAATTCTAATCCTAAAGCAATGGCTGCAAGTGCATTGAGCATCATATGATCACCTACAAGTGAAAGTTTAAATTGACCAACATGTTCTCCTTTTATAAAAAGATCAAACTCAGTCATTCCATCTTTGTAAGTCATATTTTCAGCTCTTACATCATTCATACGATCAAAGCCATAGTATGTTACTGGTGTCACAAATGGAAGTTGGCGAACAATAGCATCATCACCACATGCGATCACATGCTTTCCTACGGTCTTAGCAAAGGCTTCAAACGCCTCCACATAACTTTCAAATGTTTTGAAATAATCCACATGGTCCCAATCAATGTTGGTGATAATGGCATATTGGGGATGATAGGCAAGAAAATGATGACGATACTCACATGCCTCAACGACCAAATCCTGTGCATCTTCACTTAAGAAACCTTGACCATCACCAATAAGATACCCACTCGGTTGATGTTCACTTAACATTTTAGCAATCAATGAAGTGGTGGTTGTTTTACCATGTGATCCACTCACAGCAATGGAGTTGTATTTAGCCATCAGTTCACCTAAGAAGTGATGATAACGAATAACACGTACGTTGCTTGATTCATAAGCCTTGATGACTTCATTAAAGTCATCTAAAAAGGCATTCCCTACCACAACAGTCCATCCAGGAAGAAAATGTGTCTCCATGAATGGAACAATCTTGATGTTGCGAACATGAAGTTGATCTTCAGTAAAAATATGTTTTTGTATGTCGCTTCCCATAACATCTTGTCCAATGTCATGTAGCATGCATGCCAAAGATGCCATGCCAGCTCCTTTAATTCCAATGAAAAAAATCATAGCTACTCCTGTTCATCAAACAATGAACGAAACATCGTTTGAACACTTTCTTCTTCATTATCATGATCTTCATCATGATACTGATGTACGACAGGTTTTGAAACAGGCTCTTCAAACAGTGCTTCAAGCACTGGCTGTTGAATGACTGGTTGAACCATCATATCTTCACTGAACAGTTCATCCATACTTACGTTTTTCTTAGGAGACGTTGTTGCTTGTTTTAAAACTGGTTTACCTCTAACAACACCATAAATAGGAGAAAAAACAGTACCCAAAACACTGGTGTTTTCTTGAGGTAAAGGAAGCGGAGTTTGCGATACCTTTTGCGATGTTGAGGCTTGTTCTTTTTTTCCAAAAATAGGTGAGATAATGCCACTCATTTGGTAAGGTTGATCAACTGATTTTTCTTTTCTAGGTGTTGGCTTGACTTCAGAAACTTTAATTTCTGGGCTCATTTGAAGATTAAATGATTTTTGAGAGACTAAAGGAATGTCCTTTTCAACGTATTGCTCTTCACTTACATCAATCGTAGGCATTAAGTTAGTGTGTTTCACTTCTTGACTTAAAGAAGGATCATAACTTGGTTCAATCTCTTCTTCCACGACATCCACTTCTTCAAACAAGAATGACATCAGTTTTTTAAACATGGTTTTTCCTCACTTGCCAGTTATTCATCATTTTCTTCATCTTCAATCTCTTCCTCACCTTCAATGATTTCCTCTGAAGGCAAACTGACATAATCTCTAAGCAATTCTTCCAGTGTTGGTGGTCCTTCTAGAAGATTAATCATGTCTGCAATCGTTCCTGTTTCAGGTGCTAACTGATTAAACAAGTTTTCACTTTGCTTTGCCACGTTAAAACGATCTTGAGTATTGCTGTAAGCGGTAATGATTAAGTTAACATTGATGGTTGTACTCATAAGGATGGTGATCATGTCTTGAAGGACTGGTTCTAAAGTTGCCAATGAGACATGAGAACTCAATACGGTATGATAACTGCGAAGGATTAAATGATATTCATCTTCTACTGGAACTATTTTTAATTCATACGTATAAAACATGCCATTTCTAGATCGATAGTCACCAATTCGATGAATTAATGGTGTTTCTTGGGTTAATGTTCTTAACGTTCGATTTAAAAGTGATGGATACAATTGACGTGCCAATACACCCACCACATCCACATTAAATACGATCGTTTCATTATACGATTGAAGTGATACCCCATAGGTTCCACTTTCTTTAAGCCCAACATGAAATGGACGATAAAACGCATAATGATCTGTCGAAACATTTTGATGTGATGTTTGATCACGGTTAAAAGATTCAAGTATCGAATCAAGTCGACTTTCTTGAATATCTTGAACCTGACATGCACTCACAAAGAGTACAATCATTAAAACCGTGAGCATCTTTTTCATAGTTATTGGTTACATTTAATCATATCATTGATTGCATCATCATTCAATTCACTAAGGAAATGCTTCGACGCTTCATAGGCAGCATTTAAGTCATTCACATCACAAATGCTAGAAGATGTATGAATGTTACGAGCCACAATACACATGGTTAATGTTGGTACACCCATATTCGCCTTATGAATCGCACCAGCATCCGTTCCTCCTAATGAAAGATAATACTGATACGGAAGTTCATGGTTTATGGCGGTTTGTTTTAAACGTTCAATCATGCAACGATTTGGTAACATACTTGCATCCACAAAACGCAGCAATACCCCTTGACCAAGTTTGCCTAACACATCTTTATCCCCTGCCGCATCATTGGCTGGAGAGCAATCATACACAATCGCAATATCGGGTTGGGTTAACACAGCAGCTGTTTGAGCTCCTCGTAATCCTACTTCTTCTTGAACGGTTGCTCCAGCAATCAAATCAAACGGTAAATCAATGTCCTTAAACGCTTCAAGCATGCACAGTGCCATGGCACAACCATAACGATTATCCAATGCTTTTGAAAGAATTCGTTGATCATTCAACCGCTCAAACCCACCATCTAATACAACCATATCCCCTAGGTTTATGCCCATTTTTAACACTTCATCTTTAGAAGTTGCTCCAACATCCACAAGCAAATCAGCAATATCCACTACCGCATTGCGTTTGGCTTCTGTAAGCAAGTGAGGTGGAATCGATCCTATCGCTCCTTTATACACTTTCCCATCATGGGTGGTGACACGAACACGTTGACTCATGAGGGTTTGAGACCACCATCCACCAACAGGATAAATGGAAAGTGACCCAACTTCATTGATGCCTTTAACCATGAATCCTACTTCATCCATGTGGCCTGCAAGCAAGACTTTCTTAGCATTGTTGACTTTACTTTTTTTAACTCCAAAGACACTGCCCAAACCATCTGTCATCACTTCATCACTCACAAGACTTAAATGCTTATGCATGTAGTGAAAAACTTGAGATTCTAATGATGCAATCGCATCCAATTGAGCTAAGTTCTCTAAATGTTTAATTAAATTATCCATGTGATTTTTTCCTCCAAATACAACGGTAAATAGGTTGGTTTAAACTCATAAAACGGGCTTCATACTCACTAATCACATCATCATTTTCTTCTCTTCTAAAATCAACACTCATTTCTTCTAAAATTAAACTAGCCTGTGAAAACTGAACCATAGAATACTCAAACAGCTCTTTATTGTCTGTTTTCATAATGATGAGACCTTGATCACTTAAGATACGTTTGTATTGATCAATGAAGGTAGACGCTGACAATCGACGTTTGTGAGTCCGTTTCTTTGGCCAAGGATCAGAAAAATTCAGATGAATCACATCAACATCCCCATTCGCAAACTGTGGTAGACAAACTTGAGCATCACTCACCACAAACAATTGATTAGGAAGAATGGCTTCTTGTGCTTTTTTGATGGCTACTGCAGCAACCTTTACGTCCTTTTCAATGCCTATCCATAATTCATTAGGATGTTTAGCAGCCATTTGAATCCAATAATCCCCTTTACCTGAACCAATTTCAAGATGTACAGAAGAATAAGTTGAACGAGTAAGTTGAGCTAATGGACTACAATCCTTTAACACAAAGGATGGAGGATGTTCTAAGAGTGCATCCACCCATGGTTTTTTACGCATCCTCATAAGCTAATTCATACAGTGCTTTAGCATAAATGGCTGTCGCAAGCACAAGATCTTCAATTTCAATGCCTTCATCTTTTTGATGTGCATCTCCAACATGAGGTAACTGAGGTTTAGTGATGAATTTCATTCCATAAGCCACAAAATTTGGCATGGTTCGCGCATATGTTCCACCACCCATGGTCAATGGAGGTGTAAAATCATCCCCACTGTATTCCTTATAAACACGATGCAGTGTTTGAACGAGTTCAGAACTTGGATCCACAAAATGAGGACCTTTGTGAGCAATGACCTTTGAAGTAAAGGATGTTTGACTCAAACGCTCATTCACACGTTGTGTGATCCAATCAATGTTGACATCATTTGGATAGCGAATATCAATAGTTAGTTCACACTTGTTATTGCTCACATTCACAATGCCACAGTTGGTACTTAACCATCCCATGTGGACACCATCAAACGCAATATTCAAGCTTTTACCCATTACATCCGCAAGTAAAGATGCCGCTTCAGCTGCACATTGATCATGATAAACACTACCCACAAAGTTAAAGGCATGATAGGCTGCGTTGATTCCTTTATGAGGTGTAGATGCATGTGTGTAATCACCATAAGCTGTGTATTCGACACAATCTTCACTGATCACATGGACATCCATATTTAAACGATGGGCTTTCTGGTACCATTCGAATGCTTCTTGATTATGTTTGACTTTAACTTTAAAGATGGCTTTACCAATCACAATGTTGGGTCTTTCACCTGCTTGAAAGGATTCAATGATGGTAGAAAGATGTGATGTCAATAAAAGATTTGCAATTCCTTTTTCTCCATAAATGAGTGGGAAATACGCATCAGGAACAAACCCAAAATCAGGACTTGGGCGATGCTTTGTGAAGTAATCCATGCAGCGCATTCCAGTTTCTTCATCCAATCCAACAATCAACTGTAGTTTATGCTTCAAAGGAAGATTCAAGTCTTTAAGAATTCTCATGGCATACAATGCTGCAATCGTAGGACCTTTATCATCGCCAGTCCCACGACCAAACATCACACCATTTTCAATGACCGCTTTGAAAGGATCTTTACTCCAACCCTCACCCACAGGCACCACATCAAGATGGCCTAACATTCCAAGTGATGAAGTTTGCTTACCTAAAGATGCAAGACCAGCATACCCATCCACATTATCAACATCAAAACCATACTTCTCACATAAGGCTAAAAACCACTCAAGTGTTTCCTTAAGAGGTTGTCCAAAAGGAGCATCTTTTGACATTGTGGATTCATCGGTTAAAGAAGGAAAAGCAATTAAGTCTTTTAAATCCTGAACCATATCTTGCTCATAATCTTGTGCTAATTGTTTAAAATCAATCATATTAGTTCCTTTCATTAGAAGAAAAAACGGTTACCCGTTTCTTCTTGGTGGTCTCTTATCTTTGTTGAAAGGTTTACGCTCGGGTTCAACGTACCCTTCAGGTTTAGGAAGTAAGTCCTTGGCTGACACGTTAACACGGCCCTTTTCATCCACTTCAGTGACAATCACTTTGACGATATCTCCCATTTTGAGGACATCTTCAACTTTCTCAACACGTTCATATGAAATCTTAGACACATGAAGTAATCCATCTGTTCCTGGGAACAAGGAGACAAAGGCACCAAACTTCTCGATGCGAACGACCTTACCATCAAATATTTCACCAACTTTAGCACTCTTAACAAGTGATTCAATGCGTTGAACCGCTTTATCAATGGCTTCACGGTTGTGATGATAAATCACCACACGTCCATCATCTTCAATATCAATTTTCACATTGTCACAATCCGCAATGATTTGATTAATCATTTTCCCACCTGGGCCAATGATTTCGCGAATCTTATCAACTGGAATTTGAAGTTTATGAAGTTTAGGAGCATATTGACCAACTTCATTACGAGGCTCACTGATCATTTGATTCATGTTTTCAAGAATAAGCATACGACCAATCTTAGCTTGAGATAACGCTTCTTTTAAGATTTGTGGTGTTAAACCTTCAATCTTAATGTCCATTTGTAATGCTGTAACCCCAGCTGCTGTACCCGCAACTTTAAAGTCCATATCACCAAAGTGATCTTCCATTCCTTGAATGTCAGAAAGAACGGTATAACTATCTCCATAGGTCACTAATCCCATCGCAATACCAGCAACTTGAGGCTTAATCGGTACCCCTGCCGCCATTAATGCCATAGAACCTGCACAAATGGATGCTTGTGATGTGGATCCATTGGATTCCTGAAGAAATTGTTTCAACAGTCAAAATGCACTTTGAAACTCGACTTCGTGAAGCGGTTGCGATCAATGAAAAACTTGTTCGCTATAACACCATTGATGAGATTGAAGCTGAAGCTGTAGCTCATTTTGATCAATTCACTTATGACACAGATAGAATTAAAGATAAAACCATCAAACAAGTCAAGGAAGTATGTCATGACATTGTGTATGATGAAGTACGTCGTTTAGTCTCTGTTGAGAAGATTCGTCCAGATGGACGTAAAGTCGATGAAATTCGTCCGCTTAATTCTCAAATTGATTTACTTCCACGTGTTCATGGTAGTGCCATGTTCACTCGTGGTGAAACACAAGTCATTTCTATCGCTACTTTAGGAGCGATGGGAGACACACAAATCATTGATGATTTGAGTATGGTTGAATCCAAACGTTTCATGCATCATTACAACTTTCCACCATTCTCTGTAGGAGAAACAGGACGTATGGGATCACCAGGACGTCGTGAAATTGGTCATGGTGCTTTAGGAGAACGTGCTTTAGCTCAAGTATTACCTAGTGAAGATGAATTCCCATATGCGATTCGTGTCGTTGCGGAAGTTGTGGAATCCAATGGATCCACATCACAAGCATCCATTTGTGCAGGTTCTATGGCATTAATGGCGGCAGGGGTACCGATTAAGGCTCAAGTTGCTGGTATTGCGATGGGATTAGTGACCTATGGAGATAGTTATACCGTTCTTTCTGACATTCAAGGAATGGAAGATCACTT
>DAIDML010000005.1 GCA_027449005.1 Erysipelotrichaceae bacterium
ATGAACTCCAACGCAAACTCTAAGGTTAACGCTTTTGGTGTGGTTAAACGCATGGCTTCATCCGCTCCTGTTGAGCGAATGGAGGTTAATTTTTTGTTTTTGGTTGGGTTGACGACCATGTCCATGTCTTTGGCAGTAATACCAATGATCATGCCTTCATAAATCTTGGTTTGTGCCCCAATGAAGAGGGTTCCACGATCTTGCAAGTTGAAGAGTGCATACGTCATCGCAACACCAGTGTCATTGGAAATCATGACCCCTGCAGTGCGCTCAAACGCAACATTAAGTTTTGGTTGATAACCTTTATACTTACGAATAAAGATTCCTTCCCCTTTAGTTTGGTTAATGAAGGATTGGCGATAGCCAAGTAATGCTCTTGTCGCAACCACATACACGGATGTGACATAGCCTTCACGCTCACTAACATCCACCATCTCACCATAACGGGCATTCATGTCTTTTAACACCACACTTTGATACACTTCAGGCACACTTAAAATGACTTCTTCATACGGTTCACAAAGCTCTCCATCAATCATTTTCTCAATGACTTGAGCTTTTGATACAGCCATTTCATAGCCTTCACGACGCATTTTCTCTAAAAGAATCGATAAATGAAGTTCACCTTGTCCACTGATTTTAAAGGTATCCGTACTGTCCGTATCTTCGACCTTGAGTCCGACATTGGTTTCAAGTTCTTTCTCTAGACGCTCTCTTAAATTACGTGATGTGACATATTTACCACTTAATCCCGCAAAGGGTGAGGTGTTCACCAGCATATGCATGGATAAAGTAGGTTCCGCAATCTCAATCATTGGAAGGCTTTGTGGATGGGCGATATCAGAAAGGGTGTCCCCAATACGTACATCACTGATTCCTGAGATGACCACGATGTCCCCTGCGCTGGCTGAATCCACACTGACACGCTTTAATCCTTCTAACACGAAAAGTTCCTTAATGGATACTTTTTTAATGACGCCTTGTTTGGAAACATTCATTTGTGTGTAAGGTTTAATGACCCCTGATCTTAAACGACCAATCCCAACACGACCAATGTAGTCATCATAATCCAAAGCTGTCACTTGAAGTAAACATGGATCAGTTTCGTTCACTGGATAGGGTTGTACATGATCAAGCAAGGTATCAATTAAAGGTTGAATGGAGGTACTTTCATCCTCTAATGAGGTTTTAATGATCCCTTGTTTCGCTATACCATACAAGATTGGAAAATCGAGTTGGGTTTCATTCGCATGAAGATTAAGGAATAAATCATACACCATGTCAATAACTTCATTGACGCGCGCTTCTTTCTTATCAATCTTATTGATGAGAAGAATCGGATTGAGTCCTTTCTTAAGTGCTGTCGATAACACAAAACGTGTTTGAGGCATTGGACCTTCAGCACTGTCCACCAGTAGGATAACGGTATCTACAGTATCAATGATACGTTCTACTTCACTGGAAAAGTCCGCGTGACCTGGAGTATCCACGATATTAATTTTCACATCATCGACACGAATGGAACAGTTTTTAGACGTAATGGTAATACCACGTTCACGCTCAAGATCATTGGAATCCATGATCTGTGTTTCTGTGAGTTGATGTTTGTTTAGAGCATGACCATACTTTAGGAGCGCATCGACCAGGGTACTTTTCCCGGCATCAACGTGGGCAATCACGGCAATGTTAATAATTGATGTCATCATAACACCTTCTTTCCATAAAAAAACCCTGAAGCTTTCAGGGTAGAAACCCAAAAGGAGTGATATTCCCTGATTGCTCAGGTGGGTCGTCTATGAATGTGTTTAGGATTCTTACACTCGTGCAAGCTTTCAACACCCACATTCAAATCAACATCCCTATCATTTAGTGTTGGAAATAGTATAACCTTTTGGGCATCTTTATTATACCATACTTTTTTTAAACTCACATTACTTTGATTGAATAGCAATGTGAAGCTCATTCATCTGTTTATCACTCACAGCACTTGGAGCGCTGGTGAGTGGACAACGCGCAGAGGCATTTTTAGGAAAGGCAATCACATCACGAATGCTTGATGCATTGGTGAGCACCATGACGAGACGATCTAATCCAAAGGCAATCCCACCATGAGGAGGGGTACCATAGTTAAATGCATCCACAAAGAAGCCAAAACGGGTTTCAATTTGCTCTTGGGTAAATCCTAAGAGTTTAAACACATCACTTTGCATTTGTGAGGAATAAATCCGCTGTGATCCCCCTGCAATCTCATACCCATTGCATACCAAGTCATAAGCATTGGCCAAGGCTTCAAACGGTTTTTCAATGAAGGAATCCATGTAGGCATCTTGAGGACGAGTAAATGGATGGTGACGAGCAATGATGCCACCAGTTGCAGGATCAGCTTCAAACATTGGGAAATCCACAATCCACACAAATTCAAATTGATTGGGATCAAAGGTGTGATGTTGAAGACCTAAATGTAGTCTTAATGCTCCCATGGCTGTACAGGCTTGTTCCCACTCTCCCATCAGCGCAAACACTCCATCCCCTTCTTGAAGTTGGCATGTGTTAATCAGTGATGTGATCTCTTCTTCACTCATCAGTTTCACTGCACTTCCAGACAAGGTTTGCTCAGTGTACTTAAAGTGAACCAAATGAGCTGCTCCATATTTCTTCACTAAAGCCGTTAAGGCATCCACTTCTTTACGAGTATACACTGCACCTTGAGGAACCACAAGTGCTTTAATGCTTTGTTTTTCACTGCGACCACTAAAAAGAGCAAACTCAGTGTTTTTAAACACATCATTGAGTGTCAATAAAGGCCATTTGAATCTTAAGTCAGGTTTGTCACTGCCATACACATCCATCGCTTCATGAAAACTCATGCGTCTAAATGGTGTATGAAGTTCTTGTTTGAGGGCTTTAGAGAAAATGGAATGCATGATGCCTTCAATGTGCACAAAAAACTCATCCGCATCCATAAAACTCGCTTCAATGTCCACTTGTGTGAAGTCAAGTTGACGGTCTGCACGCAAGTCTTCATCTCTGAAACAACGAGCCACTTGATAGTAACGCTCAAATCCTGCAATCATGAGCAGTTGTTTGAAGATTTGCGGTGATTGCGCTAAAGCGTAGAACTCTCCGGCATGCACCCGTGATGGCACAAGGTATTCTCGTGATCCTTCAGGAGTGGACTTGGTCAGCATGGGTGTTTCCACATCAATGAAGTCATGATCATCCAAATACTCTCTCATTGCACGCACAATTTTCGCACGCATAAAGAGTTTTTCTTGCATCACAGGACGTCTTAAGTCCAAATAGCGATACTGCATGCGTGTGTCTTCGAGTGCATCGGTTTCATCCGCAATGATCATGGGTGTGGTTAAAGCAGTAGAAACAATGGTAATTTGAGAGGCAATGATTTCAATCTCACCTGTTAAAAGATTAGGATTGATTTCTTTACGAGCCACAATCTCCCCTTCAACCGACAAGATAAACTCATTTCTTACATCTTTAATGGAAGGGGCTAAGTCTTCATTGACCACGATTTGCACAATGCCTGTTTTATCACGCAAGTCAATAAACACCAGTTGGCCAAAATTGCGTCGTTTTGCCACCCATCCTACAGCGGTAATGGTTTGTCCAATCATGCTCGCATTGAACTGGGCATGATGGTAAGGTTTCATGTTCATACGGTTCTCCTAATGGTCACAGTGTTCGTGACCGTGTGATAATAAATGATCGACATGATCCACAAGATTGCTCCACTCAACATCTTTGGATGTGGTGGAACCCGCTTGTTTCACATTGAAGATGCCTTTTTGAAATTGTTCTTCACTCACAAAGATGAGCACGCGTGCTTTGGAGCGTTCAACCGCTTTAAAGAGTGAATTCTTGCTTCTGTTGGCTAAATCGTATTCCACTTTAAAGCCTTGGGATCGTAAGTACAGTGCAACATTTTGCACCCGCGCTTGATCTTGAGTTAAAGTCAAGACATACACATCCACCTCATC
>DAIDML010000006.1 GCA_027449005.1 Erysipelotrichaceae bacterium
GAAGCACATACCCATGAGTACATTTCGACCACCAAACATGATTCCAAGTTTGGAATGTCCATCTATTCAGGTGAAACCATTGCGATGATTGAGCGTATTCACAATCATGAGTTGCTTAACTTCTGTGGCTTGCATTGTCACATTGGATCACAGATCTTTGATCCTGCCTCCTTTCAAAAGGAAGCGTACCTGTTATTGGAATTCATGAAGACGCTTAAAGAAAAAAGTCACATCCTAACTCAGCATCTGAATCTTGGTGGTGGCTTTGGAGTGAGGTATACAGATGAAGATGATCCATTTGATATTCAAATTCACTTTAAGTCTATCCTCAACTTCATTCAAACCACTTGTAATGCATTTAATCTTGATTATCCACGAGTCAGCATAGAACCAGGAAGAAGTATTGTCGCCCAAGCTGGGGTGACCATTTACTCCATTGGAGCCACTAAAACAACCCATTCAGGAAAACAATTTGTGTTTGTGGATGGAAGCATGGCTGATCATATCCGTACTGCCCTCTATCAAGCCAAATACGAAGCAAAAATTCTGGAGCGGCCATTAGTTGAACCACAAGCGGTGTATTCCATTGCGGGTAAGGCGTGTGAAACAGGGGACATCTTGATTCATGAATGCGCACTATCACAACCTCAGATTGATGAACACTTAGTGGTTTTCACTACAGGCGCATATCATTACTCCATGGCTTCCAATTATAACCGGCTATTAAAACCTGCAGTCATCTTTGTTAGTGAGAAAGAGGCACGCGTCATTGTGAAGGCACAAACCATTGATGATTTGCTTGGATTGGATGTTGTATGAACTACAAAGTCCTAAAGTTTGGGGGCTCTTCCTTAGAGACCCTAGAGAAGATGAAACATGTGGCTTCAAAAATCATCAAAGAAGCCCAGTCGGGATTAAACTTAGTGGTGGTTGTCTCAGCGATGGGAAAAAGCACCAATCAGCTCATTGCACTTGCGAAAGAAGCCTCATCTAATCCAAACAAGCGTGAGCTGGATGCCTTATTGTCAACAGGCGAACAAGTCTCAATTTCCTTACTTAGCATGATGCTACAAGATGATGGGTACCCAGCCATTGGATTAAGTGGCTTTCAAGCCAAGATTAAAACCAGTGGATTACACACTAACAACCGAATTGATGATATTGATGTCTCACTCATTCAAAAACACAGTGAAGAAGGAAAAATTGTGGTTGTTGCTGGGTTTCAAGGCATCAATGATCAAGGGGACATCACCACCTTGGGTCGAGGAGGAAGTGATACCACTGCCATTGCCTTGGCCGCAAAGCTAGGCTGTCATTGTGACATCTATACGGATGTGACAGGCATCTATGGTGTGGATCCTAGATTAGTCCCTCATGCAAAACAACTCGAAACCATCAGTGTAGATGAAATGAAAGAAATGGCTTTTTTAGGAGCAAAGGTGATGGAACCTCGTTCCATTGATATTGCTCAACATTATGGGGTCATTGTGAGAGTCGCTCATGCCCATATTGAATCCAAAGGAACACTCATACTCAAGGAGGACATGATGGAACACCGTCCTATAACCGGTTGCTCAGTGATCGAAAAGATCGTCTTAGTCAACATTCAACATTTACCAGCATCCATGAGTCTTATTGCTCATTTGTTTGTTACCTTAGCCAATGAAGGCATCAACATTGACATGATTTCCCAAACTCAAAGTAGTGATGGGTATGTCACCTTGGCGTTCACCGCATCCTCTGATGATTTGGACAATCTTGAACATGTCTTACGTGTCCTCACCCAAGATCAACCTCAAGCCATCATTCATGTGGATAAACATGTGTCCAAGGTTTCTGTGGTGGGCAGTGGCATGCGCTCTCAATCTGGGGTAGCAGCTCGCTTATTCCAACTCTTTGCGGACCATCACATTGCATACAAACTCATTACCACATCTGAAATCTCCATCTCCTACACGATGAGTAAAGATCATACTTTGCAAGCGGTGCAAGTGATTGCTCAGGAATTCGGCTTATGAGTCACTCCTTCACAAAAATCCATGCGACAGGCAATGACTTTCTTTGTTTCAAAGAAGAACCTTTAAATCCTAGTGAAGTCGCAAAGAAAACATGCCATCGTCGTTTTGGTTTTGGGGCTGATGGAATCGTGTATCCCAGTGTCAGTGAGATTGCGGACATTAAAATGAACTATCTCAATGCGGATGGAACCATTGCTTCCATGTGTGGTAATGGCTATCGTGCTTTCATTGTGTTTTGTCTTAAAGAAGGACTATTATCAGGTACTACTTTCAAAGTTGAAACTCGTGCTGGCGTCATTGAGTCTACGCTGCATGAGGATCACGATGTTGAACTGGTGTTTACATCCTATCACGAAGAAGTGAGTCCTCCTCATGTCCACTCTACCACCCATCTTAATCAACCACTCAACCTAGAAGGAATGAACATGCATGTGATGTCCATGGGAACACTGCATGGCATGATTATTGTGGATGATCCATTTCATATCAGTGATGCGTTGGCTCACCGATTATGCACACATGACTTCTTTCCACACCACATCAATGTGAACTTCATTAAAATCATTGATCAAAAGAACATTCAAGTCAGAACGTATGAGCGAGGAGTGGGTTGGACCTACTCCTGTGGTACAGGCAGTGTGGCTAGTGCCTATTTGATTCATCACTTATACGAAGGATCTTCCACACTTCACGTCCACGTTTTAGGAGGACAACTTGAAGTGAAACAAACCTCACTAGGTTGGAGTTTAAAAGGTCCAGCGCACATCATTGGAGAAGGAGTCATGGTATGAAAATAGCCATTGTAGGGGCAACGGGAATGGTGGGTTCAACCTTTCTCACCATCTTAGAAGAAAAAGGATTTCCTTATGAATCATTAACCTGTTTTGCCTCCTCTAAGAGTGCAGGACAAACGTTGATGTATCAAGGACAACCACTGATGGTTCAAGAGCTCAATGAACATAGTTTTGAATTAGGGTTTGATTATGCCTTGTTTTCGGCAGGAGGACAAGTGTCCTTGAAATACGCACCATTGGCAGTAGCGAGTGGATGTGTCGTGATTGATAATTCTTCCGCCTTTCGAATGGATCCAAGTGTGCCTCTCATTGTTCCTGAAGTGAATGGACAACACCTTACACATGACACTCAAGGCATCATTGCGAATCCAAATTGTTCCACCATTCAATCAGTTTTAGTGCTTAATGCCCTTAAACCTTTTGGCTTAAAGCGAGTGTCTTATACCACGTATCAAGCAGTCTCAGGATCAGGTTATCAAGGTTTATTTGATTTAGAAAGAACCTTAAAGGATGAACCTCCTTCCTTTTATCCCACAAGCATTGCCCATAATGTGATTCCACTTATTGATGTTTTGCTAGAGGATGGCTACAGTAAAGAAGAAAAGAAAATGATCTTGGAAACACAAAAGATACTGGATTTACCCACACTGCCCATCAGTGCACTGTGTGTGCGTGTTCCTGTTAAGAATGCTCACAGTGTGCACATTCAACTTGAATGCTCACAGCCATGTGAGCTTCCTCAAGTCATTGAAGCACTGAATCATCATCCCTTTGTGAAGGTCAGTGAATCGATTATCACCCCAAGAGAAGTCAGTGGACAAGACATTGCTTATGTCACCCGCCTACATCATGATCACAGTGTTCCTTATGGTCTACATGCCTTTGTGATTGCCGATAACATCCGTAAAGGAGCAGCATTGAATGCGATACAAATACTTGAAACACTCATTGAAAGGAGAAATGAACATGTTTAATGGATCAGGCGTTGCGATTATCACCCCCTTTAGTGAAACAGGACTTAACTTAGCATTGTTTGATGAGCTCATTGAGCGACAAATCAAAGCTAAAACTCAAGCCATCATTGTGTGTGGATCCACGGGAGAAGCAGCACTCATGAGTTTAGAAGAGAAGAAGATGCTCATTGAAAGAGCGGTACACACAGCACGAAAGCGCATCCTTATCATTGCGAACACGGGGACCAATAATACTCATGAATCCATCGAGTTCTCCTTGTTTGCGCAAGAAGTAGGAGTGGATGGATTGTTGATTGTGGCTCCATACTATGTGAAACCCACCCAAACAGGCATTGTGGCTCATGTGAAGGCCATTTCTGATGCAACCCATCTTCCACTTATTCTATACAATGTGCCATCACGCACTGGAGTAAACATTCTTCCTCACACCTATCATGATTTAATCCAGATTCCAAGAGTGGTAGGAGTGAAAGAAGCCAGTGGTGATTTAACTCAAATCAAAGCCATTCTTGACATTGTTCCTCATGACTTTAAAGTGTACAGTGGCAATGATGATCAAATTGTGGATGTGATTGAACTGGGAGGGCATGGAGTGATTTCAGTTTCTGCAAATCTCATCCCTGAAACCATCACTCGCTTATGTGATTTGGCCTTAAATCATCAAAGCGAAGAAGCTCACCTGCTTAACAGTTCATTAGAACAGCTGCACAAAGACCTGTTCATTGAATCTAATCCAGTTCCAATTAAAGTGGCATTGCATGCGATTGGGTATAACTGTTCATTGGTTCGACTACCCTTGGTTCCACTCAGTGTTGAAAGCCATGTGCAACTTATGAAGACATTGAAAAGCTATGGACTAGGAGCACCATTATGAGTTGTGTAGCCATCATTGGAAGTGGTGGAGTCATGGGTTCAATTCTCAAACAAGTGATCCCAACCTATGATTGGATCAGTGATGTGGTGGGAGTTACGCTTCACCCTACTCAAGACAATGAATATTTAAGTCTAGATCATGTTCAAAAACCCATTGATGTGATCATTGACTTCTCAACACCGAGTGCCCTTAAGGCTACCTTAACTTACGCAGCCAAACATCATATTCCTTGTTTAATCGCAACCACAGGATTAAATGAAGAACATCATCAACTGATGAAAGAAGCTTCACAACACACTGTGGTGTTTGAAAGTGCGAATCTTTCAATTGGGGTCGCTTTATTGAATCATTTGCTTTCCCAAGCGCTAACGACCTTAGGTTCAGACATCAACATTGAAGTAGTGGAAACGCATCATACGCTTAAAAAAGATGCACCAAGTGGTACCGCAAAACTACTCGCAAACACCATCACTTCACACACAGGGAAACACATGGTGACAGATTCACATCACAGTGAAGGAGCGCAAGCCAATGCCTTTGGTGTGCATTCCTTGCGTTTAGGCAAGGTGGTTGGAGAACACTCTGTGTCCTTAGCTTTTGGTTCTGAAATCATCACTTTATCTCACAGTGCCTTAAGTAAAGATATTTTTGCGCATGGTGCGTGTAGGATAGCGAAAAGTTTGATAGACTTAGAGTACGGTCACTACACCATGAGTGACATCTTAAAGGAGAATGCATGAACGACTTTTTAACCGATCCTTATGAAATAGCAGCTTACATTAAAAACGCCACAAAGAAAACACCCGTTAAAGCCCTTGTGAAAGGTGCATTTGTTGAGTCTGATTTTGAAGGGTGTCTTCTGTTCTCTGGCTATCGTTATGCGATTGTTTATGGAGAAAGTGATTTAATCCTAGCTCATTTAAAACGACTCAATGTGGACATGAGTGGGGTGGTCTTTGAAGTGGACCGCAGAAACTCTGCTATTCCACTCCTTGATATAAAAGAGCTCAATGCGCGCATCGAACCAGGAGCAGTCATTCGTGATCATGTGCACATTGGAGACAATGTGGTCATCATGATGGGTGCACTCATTAACATAGGTGCTAGCATAGGTGATAAAACGATGATTGACATGGGAGCAATTGTGGGGGCACGTGGGACCATTGGAAAAAACTGCCATATTGGAGCAGGTGCTGTGATTGCGGGAGTGTTGGAACCTCCATCAAAAACCCCTGTCATCATTGAAGATGATGTTTTGATAGGTGCCAATGCGGTGGTTTTAGAAGGTGTTCGTGTAGGACAAGGCAGTGTCGTAGCTGCAGGTGCTATTGTCACTGAAGATGTCCCTGCAGGTGTGGTGGTGGCTGGGGCACCAGCCAAGATCATTAAAACCAAAGATGATAAAACAGCATCCAAGACACAAATCTTGGATGATTTAAGACAATGAGTTTAGATTTAACTCACATCAGAAGAACCCTTCATCAGATTCCTGAGCTTGGTTTTGATTTGCCTTTAACCAGTGCAACCATAAAGTCAATCTTAGAATCATTAGGATACACGCCCATCTTGATCGCAAAAAGTGGATGGTTAGTCATCATACCTGGCACAAGTGAAGACATCTTAATGTTTAGAAGTGACATGGATGGTCTCCCTCTTTTAGAGAAGAACATTCATGATTATCGCTCAACCAACCAAAACATGCACGCCTGTGGTCATGATGGTCACATGAGTATGCTTTTAGGGTTTGCGGATAAGATACAAGGACAAACCTTCCACCAAACCCTTGTCCTGCTTTTTCAACCCGCAGAAGAAAGTCCAGGTGGAGCAAAGGTGGTGTTGGAAGAACTGCCATTTGAACTTAAACGAGTTAAAGGATGTTTTGGACTGCATCTTTATCCACAGCTGCCTTTACATCAATTAGGATCCAAACCTTATGGATTCATGGCTACCAATGGTGAGATTGACATCACCATACATGGGCAAAGTGCCCATGCGGGACTTCCTCATCAAGGTAAGGATGCCTTAATGATTGCGTCATCGCTGATGATGTCCATGCAAAGCATTCTTTCAAGAAACACCAATCCACTTGAGTCTAAAGTCATCAATTTTGGTGTTCTTAAGGCGGGCGAAGTTCGTAACAGTGTTGCGGACACAGCACTGCTTCAAGGAACGTTACGAGCCTTTTCACAACAAGCCTATCAAGCGTTAAAAGATAACCTACATCGTATGATTCAAGCTTATGAAGTGATGCATGATGTTCACATTGAGTGTGAGATCAGAGATGGGTATCCTGTTGTCTACAATGATCCAGTCTTGTATACACAAGCTAAGGATGTGTTCAAGGATCAACTCAGTGAAATCGATGGGGTCATGTTAGCGGAAGACTTTGGTTTCTACAGTGAAGTGATGCCTTCCTTATTCCTGTTTTTAGGAACAGGAAATCCTCAAACTTCTTTACACTCACCCACATTTAATTTTGATGAAGTGGTGTTAGAAACAGGGGTTAGTGTTTATTATCAAATCTTAGAATCATTTCAATAGACCAACTCTTTAATGAGTTGTTTTTTTTTAACTATTGAATCTGATGCATAAATCAACATTGCTCAACGGTATGTGCAAAATAATGACTTCTGAAAATAGTGTTCAACTGATACAATAATATTATGAACAAGCCCTTTTATCATGAGAATATTGATCATCGCTGTGTAATGATCATGCAAAAATTGCTAGTACATGATGAATATGTACCTATTATTGAGCTGGCAAAAACGCTGAAAGTGTCAAAACGAAGTGTCTATTATGATTTAGAAAAGATTAGTCAACTTTGTGAATGGCTTGAAATTCCAAACATCATTGTAGAGCGTAGTAAAGGGATTTCGTTAACTAAAGAACAAAAAGGAGCATTTAATAAGTATCTAAATGATTATTATCCACGTGATTTTGTGCTTCAACAAGAGGATAGAATTGCGATGATAATCACTGAGTTGGTGAGTCAAGATCTTCCGATTTTTGTTGAGCCACTCATACAATTGTGCCAAGTCAGTAGAAACACCATATTTAATGATTTAAAACTGGTAAGACAACAGCTTGAGCAATTTAAACTTAGTCTAGAATTCGAAACACATGTTGGATACAGTGTACATGGTTCAGAGATTAAGAAAAGAGCGGTCTTTCTCTATTACCTAGAATCCATTCTAGTATTATTTCAAAATCATGGTGAGTTCTTTAGGAATGTAAGTAGTTTCTATGACTCCAATCAGATTAATGTGACAT
>DAIDML010000007.1 GCA_027449005.1 Erysipelotrichaceae bacterium
TATACCCTACTCCCATCAGTTCTTTGATTTGACGCTGTCCAACCAAAGCGATAAAAGCACCGACACTCAAAAACAAGCTCATCTTAAGCACCCCATGGGCCATCACATGAAACAAGGTGGCACTTAATCCAGCACTGGTACCTAAGGATAATCCTAAAAATAAGTACCCAATCTGAGCAATCGAGGAATAAGCCAATAAGCGTTTGATGTCTTTTTGTCCCATCGCAAACAAGGATCCCGCCAGTATGGCCATCATCGCAAAAACTTGCAAGGAAGAATCAAGGTTGAGTTGTTGAAGCCACTCAAATCTAAAGATTTGATAAAGAATACGAATGAATAAAATGATGTATACCTTTCCTACTAATCCTCCAAGGAGTGCTGAACTAGCGGAAGGAGCTACACTGTAGGCATCAGGAAGCCACACATGCAAAGGAAACATCGCTGCTTTGATCCCAAAGCCCACCATCATGAACACCATGGCCATGGTGAGGACCACAGGATAGTCAATGTAGGCTTGATTTAAAGCGAGGGCTAACGCATCCATGTTGAGTTGTCCACTGATCATGTATAAAAAAGCAATGGCCATTAAAATGGAAATTGAACCAATGGAATTAAGCATCAGATAGCGAAATGAAGCTAAGTAATTGGCTTTAGAGTGTTTAATGGAAATAATGGCCGCAGAGGTGATGGATAAGATTTCCATGAACACATACATGTTGAAGATATCATTGGTGTAGGTTAAGCCATTGATCGCAAAAAGCATCAATAGCACCAAGGTTGCATATGAAGCAAACTTGTCTTCAGAAATATGATGTTTCATATCACTGAGCGCATAAGAGGCCACCAAGGTGGACAATGACATCACAAAGGTTCCAAACACCATGGACAACCAAGTGAACTTAAATTCAATCCCAATGGAAACATCCCATGAGGAAAACACCACACTGGCGTTGGCGATGTCACTGCCATTAAGGATGGTCATCCATGTCATGGCAGTCACAAATAGAATGGTGCTCATGAAAATGACTTTAACCAACATCACCTGTTTTTTAAGTAAAGGCAGAATCAAAGCACTGACAAGCAGTGGAAGAAGAATCCAAAGTAGAAGCAGGTTCATGCTTGTCTCCTTTCGGGTTGAAAATGAAAATTATAGTCTAAAGATGAGGGTTAACAGTAAGGTAAAGAGTAGGATGACATACAATAAGACATCCCCTAACATGAGTGGTCGTTCCACATGTTCAACCACATACTCACTTAAATCTTCACCCATTTTTTCAACTGGTTTATAAATCATGGCTTCTAAGTTAAGCCATGTAGGTAAGTGAAGGTGGAACAAATCCAGTTTAATACCCACAAAGAAGATCAGTGTTCCTAAACCTATGACACGAACCATCACAAAGATATCTCTCATATTAAAGAACACAATCTCAGTAAGGTAGGTCGCCACAAACTGTGGATCATAAGAGAAGGACAATACCGCAGGAATAAGTAATGTATCCAAGATGAAACGTGGTTGTAAACCGATGAAAACAATCGCAATGGCGAGGATACTCATGGCTAAAGTCATCATGCGAGTTGATTTGGTTTTTTCTCTAATCTTGGTTTTCTCTTTTCCAAAAAAGATGAAAGAATAGAATTTAATAAAGGAAGTCACAGTTCCAGCACTCACTAACGTGAAGAGCATCTCTGCGTATCTAAAAGATGAATCACCATACTTAATGGCTTCTTCAATCGCATGATGAAGCATGGATTTGGAAGCAAACCCATTGAAAAGTGGGACCCCCATGATGCCTAAAACCCCAAACAAAGCAAGGAACGCAATGAAAGGGAATTTCTTGGCTAATCCTCCAAGACGATACATGTTGGTTTCTTTGGTTTTTAACACCACAAACCCTGCTACCATGAACAATAAGGTCTTAAACAAACCATGGTTAATCATATGATACAATGCACCACTGTAACCCATCGCTCCTTTAACTCCTAAATAGGAAGCCACTCCAATTCCCATCACAATGTATCCCATTTGAGACACCGAATGATATGCCAACATGCGTTTAACATTGCCTTCTAATAGGGCTAAAGTAACTCCAACGACCATGGTGATGATCCCAACCCAAATGATTAAGACCCCAAATTCTTTAGCCGTTACCCAACGAAGCGCATCATCCCAGTTCACTAACCCAGGATCTGAGAAGAATAAGACGGTGGCAACTCTAAAAATACCATAAGCTCCGACTTTAGTGAGGATGGCTGAAGAAATGGCCGTCATGGTGAATGGCGCTGATTCATACACGCGTGGTACCCAGAAGTGAAGCGGAACAACCCCAGCCTTCATTCCAAATCCCAATAAGAATAATCCACCAATCACGTATTTACTGATGCCAAGCATGGAGAATTTTTCAGCCAGGTTCACCCATTCAAGTGAACCTGTGTATGCCCCAAGCATGATGATTCCACCTAAAATGGCCAACCCTCCAATGATGCCTAAATAGATGTATTCATTGCCTGCTTCATAGGCATCTTGACAGCGGAAATGCACTATCATTCCATAAGTCGAGAAGGTCATAAGTTCAAAGAAAAGGAAGAAACTTAGTAAGTCCGCTGCCATGAGTGAACCCATGGTCGCAATGAAGGTCATCATGTAGAAAAAATAGAATGAGCGTTGGCGTTGTTCATGAGTGATGTCATTGATCGCAAACAATCCCACCACAAAAAACATGATCCCTGCAAAGGACATTAAAATATAGTTGAGTAAATCAATCTTGAAGATGACACCAAACCCTAGAATATCATCAAAACGATAGATGATTGGAGCTTCAATGACCATTGGATATAAGGCAATGATGACCCCAGTCGCAAACACAATGAAAAGTCCTGATAAGGTTTTTCTTAGTTTTGAGCGTTGTGATCCCACCAGTGGCATCAACATGACTTCAAGTAACCCTACCCCAATAAGCCATAAAGGCAGTGTGATAATCAGTGTAGATAAGAATTGATTCATAGTCCACCTCGCATCATCGTGTTGATGGCGACATCAATCACATCTTTTAGTATGTTTGGGTACAAGCCAATCGCAAGGTTAATGATCAGTAAACTGACCAGTGAAACACTCATGGTGAGTGGTATCTTATCAAGCTTCATGTCTTTAGCTAGGGATGAATTATCTTTAAAAAACCCATTAATGATGATAGGCATATAATACACCGCATTTAGAAAACTGGAAAGAATAATCACCACAAGGGCAATCGCAAAATCAGCTCGAATCAGTGCATTGGATAAGTAAAACTTACTCATAAAGCCCATGGTTCCTGGAATTCCAATCAGTCCTAAGGCAGAAACCCCAAAGACGGTTAAAGATAACGGCATCTCCCATCCTATGCCTTGAAGATCAGCAATCTTACGTTGATGGGTTTGGTAAATGAACGCTCCAACACTTAGAAACAGTCCAATCTTTAAGACACCGTGGGTCATAATGTGAAACAAGGTAGCACTTAATCCTGCACTGGTGCCTAAGGATAAACCTAAAAACAAGTAGCCAATCTGTGCAATGGAGGAGTACGCCAATAAGCGTTTAATGTCTTTTTGTCCCATCGCAAACAATGATCCAGCTAAGATGCCTAAAAGAGCGAAAATGGAAAGTGTTGTATTCAAGTTAAAGGTTTCAAACCATGCAAAACGATACACTAAATGCATCAAACGAATCAGTAAAATAATGTAGACTTTCACCACAATCCCTGACAGTAAAGCTGAGCTTGGCGATGGTGCATTGGAGTGTGCATCAGGGAGCCATACATGAAGTGGAAACATGGCTGCTTTGATTCCAAAGCCCACCATCATAAACACCATCGCCATGGTAAGCACCACAGGATAATCAATGTACGCTTGATTCAAAGCTAAGGCCAAGGCATCCATGTTGAGTTGTCCACTGATCATGTATAGAAAAGCAATCGCCATTAAGATGGAAATCGATCCAATCGAATTCAACATGAGATAGCGAAAGGACGCAAGATAATTGGCTTTGGAATGTTTGATGGAAATAATCGCGGCTGAAGTAATGGATAAGATTTCCATGAACACATACATATTGAAGATATCATTGGTGTAAGTTAAGCCATTGATCGCAAAAAGCATCAATAGCACCAAGGTTGCATACGAAGCAAACTTATCTTCAGAAATATGATGTTTCATATCACTGAGCGCATACGAGGCCACCAAGGTGGATAAAGACATCACAAACGTGCCAAACACCATAGACAACCAAGTGAATTTGAATTCTATCCCAATGGAAACATCCCATGAGGAAAACACAACACTGGTATTCGCAATAGTATCACCATTCAGAATCGTCATCCATGTCATGGCACTCACAAAAAGGATGGTGCTCATGAAAATGACTTTAACCAACACCACCTGTTTTTTAAGTAAAGGTAGAATCAAAGCACTGACAAGCAGTGGAAGAAGAATCAATAATACACGTAAACTCATGAAGGATCCTCCATGATGTCTTTGAGTTCACAACTTTGTGTGAATTCATAGATTTTGATGATTAAGGATAAAGAATAAGCAGAAATGGACACTGCAACCACAATTCCCGTCAGAATAAGCGCAGAAGGAATGGGGTTAATGAACCCACTTTGTGTGGTGGGAGTAAAAATAGGAGAAACGCCATTAGAAATCGTGCCAATGCTCACAAAAAACAAGAACACCGCCGTTTCCATGATGTTTAAACCAATAATGCGTTTCACTAGATTGGAGTGCGTGAGGACTGTGTGTAATCCAATCACAAACAAGGCCATTGCTCCAATGTAGTTCATGTGACTTAATAATAGATCAATCATGAGGCACCTCTATGAGTGTTCTAAAGAGTGTAATCATGGTTGAAGCAACCTTAATCCCAATCCCAATGGTCAATAACGCAATCATACCACTGGACATAAGTGAATAAGCCTCACCTAATGGAAATCCTGCTGAGGCATTCGCTAAAAAGGATCCTACTGTGACTAAGCCAACTAGACCTACTAAGACATACCACAATACGCCTGCGGTCTCAACCAGTTTTAAAACATGATGAGGAAGCTTCTTTTCTGCCGCATCAAGACCAAACGTCAATGTATACAAGACAAAGCCTGCACTCACTATCGCTCCTCCTGAAAAGCCTCCTCCAGGAGTAATATGACCATGCATCATGATAAAAAAACCAAAGAGTAAGATAAAAGGAAACAACAACTTCGTAATGGTTTTTAAAATAATATCATTCATGTTTGTCTCCTTTCGAATGTGATGCGCTCATGATGGACACCACGGCAGCGATGGAGGTAAACAATACGGTTGTTTCTCCTAACGTATCAAAAGCACGATAATCGGTAATGATGGCTGCGATGATGTTTGCAGCTCCGGTATCTTTCAGGGATTGAGTTTTATAGTATTCCGCTAAATTGTTATGAGCAGGTGCATTAGGATCTCCCATGGCTGGCATGGTTAAGACTCCCCAAGATAGAATGAGAAAGAGCACCGCAAAAAGTAAGGTCGTGAGATGTTTCATTTTTCTAATCGCTCCGTTTTCGCAAGTAAAGCTAAAAAGAGTAAGGTGGTAATTCCCGCTCCAATGGCTGCTTCAGTGAGCGCAACATCAGGTGCCATGAGCAGTAACCACAAGACACTCATCATGAGTGAATAGGAAGCAAAAATGATAATGGCACTTAATAAGTCTTTCGTATGTTCAACCGCAATGGCCGCAACAATCAGAAAGATAAGTAGTAAAGCATTAAAGAGTTGACTCATTGTTGATCCTCCTTTTTCTCGTAGGCAATCTTACCAATTAAATGAGCTCCAGTAGGGTTAGTGAGCCAAACAAAGACAATAATCAAAATCAGTTTAATGCTGAGTAATGAAACTCCTTCACGAAGCACAAAACCAAGAAGAATAAACCCTGCCCCTAAGGTATCGGCCTTGGTGGTCGCATGAAGGCGTGTAATCGCATCAGGTAAGCGAATAAGGCCTAAACTTCCCACAAAGAAGAAAAATAAACCTAGTGCAAATAAAACATAGGACAAAACATCAAGAATTATTCCACTCATGATCCAAGTCCTCCTTTAAAGACAAATTTACTGACACCGACTGACATGATGAATCCTAACAAGGCATAGACCATGGCCACATCAATGAACATTTCTTGGTTTAACACAAAGGCCACTAAGACAATGAGGGTGGTAACTTTGGTTGAGATCACGTTGATGGCAATTAAGCGATCAAGCATGCTTGGTCCAATGACAGCGCGAGCCAATGAAATGAAGGTCATCCCTAAAAGTAAAACCATGACTAATGTTTCGATAAACATGCATCAATCTCCTTTGCGACTTTTTCAAGTGATGAGCCGACTAATCCTTGGGCTGCACTGTTGGTTAAAGCATGAATCACATACCCCTCTTCATTGTAGTCAACACTCAGTGTTCCTGGGGTGAGTGTGATCGCATTGGCTAAGAGCACCGCAACATACGATGATCGAAGCTGAGGTTGATACGTAAGGTAATGGGGTTGAATCTCCATGTTCTTAGATAAAACAATCTTAGCCACATCTATGTTAGCTTTGAAGATTTCAATCAGTAAGACAATGATGAAATGAAGATGCGTTTTCACTAACTCAAAAGGTCTAGCAATCTTACTCTCTTCTTTCTCATAAGTAAACAACACTATAATCAATGAAATAAACATTCCTAAAAGTAAGGATGATATTTCAAATTGTGGTGCTAACAACAGCCACAATAAAACAAGGGCTATATATAAAATGATGATCATAAAAGT
>DAIDML010000008.1 GCA_027449005.1 Erysipelotrichaceae bacterium
CTTGTAAGTGTGTGCGACCCATCTTAAGGACATCTTCAAATTCTTCGCTTTTCTTAAGTAGTGAGACTTGAAGCAAACGCAAAGACTCTAGCAAATCAGCCACCAAGAATAGGGAGGCTAAGCGACCTGCACTTGGATAGACATCGTTTGTGGATTGACCGAAATTGAGATGATCATTGGGATGAATGTACTCATAACTGCCTAAAGGAAAATGAGCCAGTTCATTGGCGCGATTGGCGATCACTTCGTTCACATTCATGTGAGCGGATGTTCCTGCTCCTCCTTGAATTGCATCTGTGATGAAATGATGGTTTAATTGTCCATCAATGACTTCTTGGCAGGCGATTTGAATATAATGAAATCGTTTCTTGTCAATGAATCCCACCTTATGATTGGAGCTGGTTGCGGCAAGTTTTATCATGCCTAAAGCTTTAATCATCATAGGATGAATTGGTTTTAAAGTGATTGGAAAGTTGGAAAGAGCACGTACAGTTTGAGCCCCATAATAAGCTTCTTTGGGAACCTCGACATACCCTAATGAATCTTTTTCTAAACGTGTCATTGAAATGTACCTCAGGTAGTGTTATTGTATCACTTTTAAACCATTCTTTTAAGGGTGTATGATATAATCAGCCTATGAATTCACAAAGTATTAAAAAAACCAGTTCATTGTTTTTTTTGTTTGTCCTATTCTTCTTTGAACTGATTGCGGCTAACTTAGCTCATCCAGCGACTCGTACCCTCATTGTGGAGCGTGGATTACCCTCTTCCACATTTGGATTGGCTTTTGCGGCCATGTCATTAGGAAGCTTTTTATTTTCTCCACTTTGGGCATACCTTAATGATCGTATTGGTCGTGTTCATGTTTTTGCTTTAGGTTGCTATGGATATGCCTTTGGCCAATTATTATTCTTGCTTGCCAATCAGTTATGGTTGATTGTTTTAGCGCGTTTCATTGCGGGAAGTTTTGTGGGAGGGGTGATGATGACGCAGTTAGTCCTCATCCTCGATCATTCTCATGCCAGTGATCGTGCTATGAACTTATCCATTCATGCCACATTGTTTACCTTAGGTGGAGCTGCTGGTTACTTGGTTGGTGGTTTTCTTGCGGATGTTGATTTAACGCTCATGTTCATCATTCAGATCATTGGTTTAGCCCTTGTGGGTGTGTTCATGCATGTGTTTTTTAAAGGCATTGACGTCAGTTCAATTCAAGAGAAATCATCTTCACTTAATCCACTTCGATTCTTTAAAGTTGTAATAAAAATAAAACCTGCTGAGTTTCTGTTCTTTATTTTCGTGGTCTTACTATCGATGATGGGGACCGTGGCCTTCGATCAAATCTTTAACTTTTATCTAAAAGATCAACTTGCTTTTCCTGCTTCCATGAATGGATTACTTAAGGCAGGATTTGGTATCCTTTCCTTAGGTGTTAACATCACCCTTGGAAGAGCCATCATTCAAAGAAAATGGTTTAAACTTCCATTAACGTTAGTCTTAAGTGCAACCTCAATCATCGCACTTGTGTTTGTTTTCTATCGTGACGTGAATTTCTTTCTTGTGTTATCCATCCTTTTCTTCATCCTTAATTCACTTTATTTAATTCTCAT
>DAIDML010000009.1 GCA_027449005.1 Erysipelotrichaceae bacterium
GGTCAACTTCATGCGTGAGAAAGTTTGCCATGGTTTTAAAGGCATTGGGTCCATAGTAATCATCCGCATTACAAATCATGAAAGGTCCATCAATCAAGTCCTTACAACTCAACAAAGCATGGGTTGTTCCCCAAGGTTTAACCCGTTCAGGCTTTAAGACATGCGATGTTAGAAACTCAATGTCTTGGTATGCATACTCAACGTGAATGAAAGGTCTGATTTTATGAACTAAATTAGTTTCAAAAAGTTCTTCATGTTCCTTCTTTATGATGAGAATTAAACGATTGAATCCTGCTTGAATGGCATCATAAATGGTGAAATCAATGATGGATTCGTGGTTTGTGCCTACTGGCTCAATTTGTTTTAGTCCCCCAAAACGACTTCCCATCCCTGCCGCTAAAATCACTAACGTTAATGAATTTTGATTTGTCATAGTACACCCCAATATATGTATCATTGTATCATAGAGAACCCTTTTATAAGCCACAAAAAAAGCCTATAAAGGCTCGTTGTAATTAATTTAATTGGGAAGAAGATTTGTCTTGCATAAGCTCATAAGAAGTATTTCCTAACAAATCGTATCTTCTTGTGTGATTAATAATATCAATAACTAGATCCATAAACATATGTAGATCACTTTCTCTTTTAAACTCATAGTCCTTATCAAAGAAGTCATGAATGATATCCTCTAATGGGAAGTTAGCTAGAATCTTATTTCTAAGATCAAACATATCAAAATCAAGGTCTTCTATTGATTCAAATTCACATAATCTGTTCTTTAAAATGAAAGTTTGTAACCTTAATGTTTGGAGAATAGGTTCAAAATACTCCTCATCAGCATATTTCAAAAATTCATTCTTAGTAGGAATATACCGCTGAAAATCTAACTTTGTTTCCAATATTTGCTTTGCATCTTTAAGACTGTTTTTATCACTAAATGAAAAAAAACGATTACCAATGATTTGGTCTTGATAATTTGATAATCCAACATAGGGGATACTTCCCAAAACTTGAATAATCTGAACAAGTAAATTTCGATCAACTTCTTTACCTTCATATTTCTCAATCAATTTTATTAATTCTTCAACATAAATAGTGCCATATAAATGCACTGAAGCAAGAATGTAGTTCTTATATTGCACTGATATAGGTATGATTTTTTTAGTTCTTGCCATAATTTTACCTCAACAGTATTTTATCACAGAAAACCCTTTTATAAGCAATTAAAAAAAGCCTATGAAGGCTTTGATTTCAACATGGTGCCGCTACCCAGAATTGAACTGGGAGCTGAGCATTACCATTGCTCCGTTTTACCATTGAACTATAGCGGCGTGTGCTAGTCTATGATAAACAATTATTCTTGTTTTTGCAAGTCCAGGACTTGATTTTCTCTGAGGATTTTTACACATTCATACAGAGGTAATCCAACAACAGTATAAAAGTCTCCTTCTATCTTTTGAATCATCCATCCTGCTTTTCCTTGAATCGCATAGGCTCCTGCTTTATCCATGGGTTCTTTAGTTTTAATATAATCCCAAATGTCTTGATCACTCAACTCCGCCATAGTGACATGAGTGATGGATAACACTTCTTTTTTAAACTGAGTTGATTGAATCATCATGGCGGTCATGACTTGATGGGTCTTCCCACTCAATGCTTTCAGCATCCTAAAAGCATCTGCTTCATCCATTGGTTTATTGAAGATCACATCACCAAGAATCACCATTGTATCCGCAGAAATCACACACGCATCAGAATGGTGTATGAAGATGGTGTCATTCTTCAGTTGAGCTAAACGTTGTATGGCTTCTTGAGCTGATTCATGATCAAAGATGGTTTCATCCACATGTGCAGGCACAACCTCAACATGGATGCCCACTTGTTCAAGCAGTTGAATACGACGAGGAGAAGCTGAGGCTAAAACGATTCTCATGTGAACAATCCATCCTTCAATATTCGAATAACTTCATCCACCACTTGATCCACATTCTTCTCATCTTTAAACATAATATAATTAAGCCCAATAAAGTTGGAAATGCCTATCATCACAAAAGCCACAATCTCAGGATCATACTGCTTCATCTCATCCGCTTCTTGAGCTTGTTTGATTTGACGTACGTAATTTGCCGCAAACTGTGTATAGTAATCCACAAAGAGTTTCTTATCAATGTATAACGATTCCCAAATAATATTATAGATATGTTTGTGTTTCGCAATGAACAAAAGAAATGCTCTTAATCCAATACGCTCAGCTTCACATCGATTTTCAACACCTGCAATTTCTTTAGCAATGTGCATACGAATACGATGAGAGTATTGTACAAGCAAATACTTGTAAATGCTCAGTTTATCTTCAAAGTAAATGTAGAATGTTCCAAGCGCAACGTTAGAGGCTTTTGTTATATCGCTTATTCCAGTACGGTTGTAACTATTCTTATAGAATAACTTTTCAGCTGAGT
>DAIDML010000010.1 GCA_027449005.1 Erysipelotrichaceae bacterium
GATCAATGATTTTGATGTGATTCTCACTAATGAAAAGCCTTCCCTTGAAACTTAGGATCAAGTTTAATATCAACATAAGCAATGTCATCTTTAATACGATAAAAGGTTTCTCCACAAAATTGAGAATCAATGTAGATACTATAATGTTTAGCACAATCACTTCGTGATATTGCATCAAACCAAGGGTTCATCTCCTCTCTATGTTTTCCTAAACCTTGAGGAAATCCTACCCATTTCATGACCTCACCATTATTCCAAAGGTCACACAAAAAATCTAAATCTTTAGTTTCAGTTTCTTTTATAATGATCATGTTCATTCTTTTCTAAGTCGATTAGAAATAAATGAGACAACCCAAACAAATAATCGACTACATTTGTTGGGTGAATTTGATTGTTGAATACTTCATAAATTCACCTTCTTTCCTTTGATAGAATATCATACAAGATGATGTAATTCTATGATAATGGAGCCATTACCATCAAAGACTGACAAACCAAAGCCAGAGTTCCCTCTGGCTTTATTCTATCTTCAACTTCAACACCTGTTCCCCATCATCCACTTCCCCTGTATCCACAAATCCATACTTAATGTACATCTCATAAGGCATTGGATCATACTTAGTGGAAGAAACATAAAGATATCGTATGTTTTCTGCTTTGCATTTATCCACAAGCATATTTAAGACTGCTTTCCCATAGCCTTTACCTTGGTATTCACCACCAATCATAAAACGCCACAAGAAGTACACAGGCCAATCTTCTTCTTTTGCGATGTAATTATCTAGTCCTAACATGACAAATCCTATGATGGTTTCATCCAATACAATGGCTTTTGGCCATGCGATATCATAGTTAAGATAAGCTTCAGCTAAAGACACCACATTAGGTGCAACATGCTTCTTATCACTCTCAGAGAGCGTTTCATAAATCTTAATTACTGATCTTAAGTTCTCATAACTCACGTCTTGTAATGTAATCATGGGTTAACCTCTTTGCTTTATTGTATCAAATGAACAGTCGCAAACATGTATTTATTTGCATTTTGCAAATTTTTAATAGGTGATTATTTGCATTTTGCAATTTTTTACAAGTTTTCCTCTCTTTTCCCTTCTTTTCTTTTCAAACAGAAGTGATATGATGAAGATAACTTACAGAGGACAACACCATGAAAAAGAACTACAAAGGTTTGGATGTGTTGCGTGGCTTAGGCATCTTTGTGTTACTCATCATGCATACAGCATTCTATCACTTTGATGGATTGTATGATTTGGATTTAAACAATCCTCCTTTAATCGTCACCTTAATTGGGTTAATGCTTATGTTTGCGGGCGTGTTTGCGATGATCAGTGGTCTAGTGCACACTCACCAACACTTTAGAAAAATCCAAGAAACACAACTTCCACTTAAAACCACACTTAAACATAATCTAAGAAGTGGTGTGTTCATTCTTCTTATTGCCTATTTATACTTCATCTTCACAGGACCTGGTGTCGTCAACATGGCAGAACGCTTCATGAATAACAGTATTCTAGTGGAATTCTTTGCATCAGGAAAGCTTATAGGAACCAATTTAGAGCGTGTTCTCTACATTGACAGTCTAGTCATGATTGGTATGAACATTCTTTTACTAGGCTTATTCTATCGCTTCCAACACGCTTTCTTAAAAACCATTCAACCCCTCTTTTATCTTCTCTCAGGATTAGGCTTCTTTGCATTATCCCTCATTCGAATTCCATTATATAACCTTTATCTCACAGCTTTAGATCATGGCAACATGATCCTTGTTTTAGCTTTAAATTGGTTTGTGAACAAGAATAACCCCATCTTTCCTTACTTGTCCTTTGCTTTGTTTGGAGCATGGATGGCTACACTGCTGATCAAACATGATTTCAAAGAAGTCGTTAAACGAGTGCTTCCTGTAGGCATCCTATTGTTTGTGAGTGGTATTGTACTATACATTACTTTACCCGATACCATGCTTGAGCGAGCCATTGATCCTGTGTGGTTTGCGCTCATGATGGCCCAAAATGGGTTGTTCATACTGTTGATTCTTTTATTCTTAAAAGTATATGATACCCATCCACTTAAACCCCTTAATGGTATTTCAACCTTCTT
>DAIDML010000011.1 GCA_027449005.1 Erysipelotrichaceae bacterium
CTGTAGTGAAGATAAATAAATCAAAATCTGAACTCCCGAGAACCAAAGGATAAGAATAAATGAAGATAATAAATATTCTACTGGGGCTCGGAGCACACTTGGAAGTTCTTGTAGCATGAGTGCAATCGTTGCTGAATCAGCAAGTCCTGCAACTCGTGTTGCTCCTTGTGCAGTTAATTCTTGAATGACAGGGCCACTGGTAATCACAACAGGCAAGAAGAATATCGTACGAAAGAAACCTTTGAACTTAAATTTCAAGTTAAGAAGCAGTGCAATAGTAAGTGAAAAGATTAATACTATTGGGACACTCAATGCTGTTTCTACCACATACCCGATTAATAACCCCACAAATGTTGGATCTGTTAATAAAGCTCTTGTGTAGTTCGCCATCTGAACAAAATTGAGAGTGATACCTGAAGCAGTCACCGTAACCACATTGAGCGAAAACACAAATGTTTGAATCAGAGGAACTAAACTGAACACTAAAAATCCAATAACCCATAGACTAATAAAAGTCCACCCCATACGTGCTTCTCGTTGACGAGGCGTTAATTGTTGATTTTTACGACTCATGGCACAATCTCCCCAACCCAAGCGTCCATTGGAGCTACTGTAACGTTCTGATATTGAATACTTTGATTGGTGTAATTAACAATTAAAGATTTTTGATTACTATAAGTAACTACACTGACCCCAGAAATAGGAATGAATCGTGAGACAATCGTTGCTCCTTTCACTGGCTCTAATAGCTGTGACATCCAATGATAAGTCTCAATGATTCGATCAGACCATTGTTCATATTGAGACGAAAAGATCCAGTTAGATGATGTTAAAAGAATTCGACTGGTAGGGTGATGAGTGATCATAAATGATGGATACAATTGATAATCCACCATGCGAAGACGCTCAAACATCAAGTCAGATGAGAAGTTTAATGGTGTGCTAAAAAGGTTAACATACCCCGTAAGTACAAGTGAGATAAACGGCACTGAATCAGTAGTGAATAAATATCCAGAATTACTAATAGGAGTATCATAATAGTTTTTGGTGTACGCAAAGGCATAATCGTTGGGAGCATAAAATGACATCGGTCGATCCACTTGATTAAACAAATCAATAATCAAATGTTTCATGCTTTCACGATTCATCTGATTACTTCGCTTGAAATCACTATACAAGGTGTTTCCTATCACATCCAAAGCCAATTCTACATGAGGTAAATCTTTGATGCTTTGACTAAATCCAACGAGTCTTTGATTCATTTGAGGAAGGTTAAAATAATAGTTAACTTTTGTTCGATGATGTCCTATGATGTTTTGATTAGTAATAGACATTGCCAAATCACTTCGTTGTGAATATCCACGTGCTCCTCTTATTGCTGATTGAGGATCTAGGTACAGTTGTAATGCTCCTTGATGATCAAGTAAATTTTGATTGATGTTTGAAAGAGTATTGATGGAACCTAATTGTGATTCCACTTTAAAGGTTGTTGGAGCCGTCGATGAAGCCCCCAGACTTTGCCAACCATAAAGAATGCTTTGAATACCTCTTACGTCTTCACCATGAAGATCATCGAGGATTGTGTTAAGATGATCAAATGTAGTCATAGGTACACTCACATCCCAAAACAAGAAACGCTTTTTTTCACCCATTAAGAACTCTAAACGAATTTCCATAGGATGTTCATCATGAGTCAGATCTTTGAGCTGGTCTTTATCTATCATGAAGTTACGATAACTTGAAGCCATTCCAACATAATCTGCTTCTTTTCCATTCAAGAAACGATAATGCATGATGATATCGAAGTCATTCGTTTCTTTTTGAATAGCCGTTACACCCGCTCCTGCACGGTTTACCGCTTGAAAGAAAGATTCATTATAAATAAAGGAATTATAAATGAAATTGAATTGTGTGGTAATTCCTGCCGGATGTGCCCGAAGCCGTGCGTATTGCGCACCAGATTCCACCACAAGCAAATAGGCATTTTGATGAACGCCATGAACTGCCCCTAATACAGGAAGTGTTAATGGGTAGACTGGATTAATTGTGTAGTCATAACCGCTGCCACCGATCATTCCCAAATCATTACCATAGTATCGACCAGTAAACATGCTTGTTGCTTTCGTAGTGTCATTAAAGCGAATAAGCGCTCCTGAACCATCAGGAATAAAAAGATAACCAGGTACACTTCCTCCTTTGGTTGCTCCAAAGAAAGGATATAAGTGAATTGTTTCAAACTTATAGTCATTTGGCATGTTTTCAATGATGGATGAGGAAGGGAGTTCAACTTTAACACCATTGTCATCTAACGTCACATTGATGGTCATGCCAAGTCCATATAAAGGAAAGAATAAATCAGCGCTAAAACCATTAGAAAGTCGATTAAATGTGAGATTGTGATTATCACGAGTGATGGATAAACGCGTGGTGGTTGCGTTACGATTCATTACATCAATACTGACACCGCTTTGTGCAAACGCGGTCCATGTTCTATTCAGTCGATCTTCCTCAGTGACTTCATCAAAATTACTATGCCAAACATACCCACTACGTAAATCGATCACTTTAAACGCCAATGTTTCAGGATGGGCATATAAAACAAAGGTTTGGTTTTCAGCTAGTTTTTCATAGCTATCAGGAATGGATTGATTGATTGTCCAATCGACATCAACCGTTTCCACTTGCGTGAATTGGTTGGATATCACAGATGTGGACAAGGCTATTGTTTCATGAGTGGGTAAAGTGAGTATCATCACTATCAAAAGTAACACCCAACTACGTTTACGACTAACCACGAACTCTCACCTCCTGCCAAATTGAAAACACAAATTCATACAATTGATTAAAAAGGAAATATAAGATATACATGACAACCACCATTAAAATCATAGTGAACAAAGTAAGGAACGTGACTCTTACATTTTCTGAAAATGTGAAGTTATGAATTTCTTTTATCATAATAAAGAGCAGTAAAGCCGTCCACCCCCACATGATTTGATTAAGAAGCTCATAAATGAATCGCTCGTTGAGCGTAAGTCCATTTGACAACAAGGTTATCGGCAACATAAAGAGGACGAGTGGCATAAGACTATAGGCTGTTCCAATGATTACTTGACGTAAGTGACCTTCACCTTGTGATATGGAAGCAATGAGATAGTTTGCAGAGATGAAGAGACCAATGATTCCAACACTGAGTACAATTTCATTTTCAATTCTTATGTCATAGACAGAATCTAGTGGATTGAAAATAAAACCAGTCAACATCATTGATAACAATCTCGTAACAACAACCCAAGCAAAAACCCCAAAGGCAAAACCTAATGATCCTCGATGATTCTGCTTGACCTCATAGAATCCATCCAATGGATGCTTAATGAAATATGGTATAAAGTGAATGTCTTCAATCCACCTAAGTTGTCTTAGGCGTTGAATGACTTGGCGAATTGGATTTAGAATATGATGCTTTTTATCGACCTTGCGAATCAATCGGCGAAGCAAAAATAGCCCAATCATAATAAATAATCCAAGTCCTAAATAGGATTGGATGAAAATATTCCGCAACTCCCAAAATGCTTGAGAATACCAAAAACGTGACTCACCTAAGCGAAAATAATCAAGAGCCGCTTGAAATTCACGACGTTGATAAGCGGCATTACCTAAGGCAATATATGATAGTATAAAAGCTCCATTCGCATTAATTAATGATTCAAAGTAAGGCTTAGCATCCAAGTATAACCCCTCAGTATAATATGTAACCCCTTGATGAACCATGCGTGCAAACGCTGTTTCTTGATAAACTACAATCGCATTCTTTGAACTATCTAATACATAAAGACGATCTTGGTAACGCGAAACTGCCGTCGGACTACGAAGTGAACCCAATCGTTGTTCCCCAGTATCTTTCGCATTAAAGAAATACAAAATTGATCCATTGATATCATACAAGACAATCAAACCTTCAGCATTAATGGTTACCATGATACCATCAGAACCAACATGAATATCTCTTGTGGAGTTAGAACCATACGTAGGACCAAGGATATTATTACCCGCAATATTAAACTTGCGAATCGTTCTAGTTGTATCACTCCCTCCTGTCACGGTATACACTAAACCACGATTATCAATGGCAAGATTCACTGGAGATGGTGCAACATTACGAATAAACTGAGCAAGTTGTTCCTTAGATAAAATAAGGCGTTGAATAATCATCCTTAATGATGATTGAGCTAAATTGGCACCAAAATAGCCAATAAATTCACCATTGATATTCATTTGAATAATGCCATCATTGGATCCTTCTCCAATAATATAAAGATTCTTACGAACATCAATCGCAATCTTTCGTGGCAAGAAGGCGTTTGATTGACCAAACAAAGGTTCATTTGGTTTACCAAACGAACGAATATATTTACCTTGCGAATCTAACAAGACAATGGAGTTGGACGTTCCATCTGCGATGTAGAAATTGCCAAGTTCATCAATCGTTAAACCTGTGGGTCCTTGTAAGACTTCGCTTCCATATTCAGCAGTAATGATGCCATTTTCAACCTTGACAATTCGCTTATTTCCAGTATCCGCGATATAAAGAATGCCCTCTTCTGTCATCACAAAATCTTGCGCTCCATTGAGTGGTAGAATGATCTCCTCAAGTGGTTCAAAAGCAGACTGTGTCATGATGATTTGGCGACCAGGACCAAATGACCATGTGGTATAAGGAGTCTTTGCAGAAACACTCACTGTACTCATCAGTATCAAGGTTAATACACCACAAACTATCATGATCTTTTTCATCATTTGATCCCCGAG
>DAIDML010000012.1 GCA_027449005.1 Erysipelotrichaceae bacterium
TCATGATGATATCCTTTGTGTGTTTTCTTATCCTTATTAAACCATAGATTCATCGTGTTAGGGTGAAATCATTGAATAAATAAAGTAAACCTTTAAGTTTACTTGTGTCATCAATCGAAAGTAAAGTGAGTTTGGTTTAAAATATTGATACAAGCCTTAATAATCTCTTCTCGATAATGTCTTCCTTTGGCTTGAGTAAGATGATGAATGGTGGTTTCTTTGTCAATGGAGGGTCGATAAGGTCTAAACGACAACATCGATTCCACCATATCTGCCACTTCAATGATTTGAGCTTCAATAAGAATCTCATCACCTTTTAAGCCATAAGGATACCCACTCCCATCCAACTTCTCGTGGTGTTGAAGTACCATGTCTGAAATAGGCCAAGGAAAATCTATCTTTGAAAGCACTTGGGCTCCTAAGGTCACATGAGTTTTGATGAGTTCAAATTCCGCATGAGTGAGTTGACCTGATTTATTGAGGATTTGTAAAGGAATATAGAGTTTACCTAAATCATGAAGTAAGCTGGCCATTCCAATGGCTTCTTGATGATCTTGAGTCAATCCTAATTTTTGGGCAATCTTAACAGCTAGTTTACTTACGCGTTTTTGATGTCCTTAAGTATAGGGGTCACTGATTTCAAGAAAAGAAGAAAACGCCTCGATGGTTTGATTGAAGGTAGCCTTAACTTGATTCAATGATTCGAGAATACGATGTTCGTCTTTTTGCTTCTCTAATGCATAGCCAACGATTTCACTGTACATACGAATGAGGTATATTTCATCTTGAAATTTCTTATGTTTTAGTACGGTATCAAATCCAATGAAACCTACTAGTTTTTGATTAACATGCATTGGAACGACCAACACTGATTTGATGTCTTGTTGCATTAGGATTATTTTTTCACTGATTTGATGTTCATCCATTTCATTCACATCATACACATTAATCACTTCGTTTTTATGAAGTTTAATCATCCACCAAGGGAAGATATCCACACTTAGGTTTTGAAGCATATCAATAGCAGGATCAATTCCCTTTTTACACCATTCATAGGTGTTGCTCATCGATTGATTGTCTTTATCAAACTCAAAAACATACACTCGACAGACATCAAGAAGCGTTCCTAATTGCGACAAACTTGAGTTTATCGCAACATCAAGTTGATCAAAAGGGGAATCCATGAACATCTTGGAGATATTGGTGATAACCCGTTGATACTTAAGCAGTGTTGCATAAGCATCTTCTTTCATTTGCGATTCATAATCTTCACTTAATGATCGAATTGTAATGTCTCTGTTGTTCACATGATAACCTTCAAACTCATCTTGCTTATTGAAAGTGGGTGTACCACTGGATTCAATCACAACTCGATGTCCATCTTTGTGTCTCATAACATGGGTGAGCAAGTAAAAAGGCAATCGTCGTTCAAAATAAGGAAAAAACTTATCCTGAAGTTTTCGAGCTTCCTCTTCAATCATGAAATCCCAACGTCGATGACCCATCATTTCACTGGCTTCATAACCTAACACCGTTTTCCATTGGGGAGAAACATAAGTGATGATTCCATTTTCATCGGTGATGATGATCATGTCTGCCATGGATTCTACAATGGCTTTATAATCTATAGTTGTTACATTGTTCATAAGCATCTCCTACAAATCTATATATTACATCTTCCTTTTGATCATAAACAATCACTTTGAGTAAACGCGTCACAAATCATGCATTAAGCACATGAATCTATAATGATTCACATTATTGATTTATTCATTAAGGATTGATAAATAATGTGTTTTTTACTCATGCTGTCACATTTCTCACTCATAAGTGTACATCTTGCGATGATTTTGTGATTTTGGATAGAATAATTGTTAGAATTTCAGAGACTATTATATAATAATATCTCGTCTTTGACACTTAAAGAATAAAAAGAGTCAGAAATCCGCTAAAAAGTTATTTGAAAAAGTAACGTCCAGTCAAAAAGGACATAAGTAATTCAAATTGAAAAAGAGAGATAAGTGGTTCACAATAGGATTAGGTAGAGTGCGCAGAGAGAAAGGAAAGGAAATGAAAGGTTACTACACTCAACTTACCTTACACGATCGTCATCTGATTGAGCACATGTTAAATGAGAGAACACCTCTAAATAAGATAGCTTCTACGTTACATCGTGATCCTTCAGGATTACGTCGAGAAATTAAAAAGTATCGAAGCGAATGGAAGAAAGCGAATCAAGGATCTTATCTTAACGATTGTGCTCATTTCAAATCATGTCAAACACGATTTTTATGTGGGGGTTCTTGCACCTTTAGAGGAAGACCCTGTCGCAGTTGTTCACTTTGTAATGCTCGCTGTAAAGATTTTCAATTATTAACTTGTCAACGCTTAGTTCGTGCGCCGTATGTTTGTAACGGATGCGCTACACGACATCACTGTAAGCACACTAAACAATTCTACTTCTCATCTTTAGCTCATGATCAATCTCAAGAGGTGCGTCGTCAATCACGCATGGGCCATGGGTACACTCCCACTCAACTTCAACGATTAGAAACGTTGATTGTTCCTTTAATTAAGAATCAATCTCAATCCATTCATCATGTCTATACCCATAATCAAGATCACTTCCCAATGAGTGAACGACATTTATATACGTTAATTGATCAAGGTTTATTTCAAGTAAGAAACCTTGATTTACCAACTAAAGTTCGCTTTAAACAGCGTAAAAAGGGCATTGAACGTAAGATTGAACCCCAGTGTCGTCAAGGAAGAACCTATCTTGACTTTCTTGAATATCTCAAAGACAATCCAGGAACACCCGTTGTGGAGATGGACACGGTT
>DAIDML010000013.1 GCA_027449005.1 Erysipelotrichaceae bacterium
AGATCATGACGATAACTTTGATCGATGATGAGCACTTCAACCTTATGAATACTCTCAATGATCTTTGCTAATTTGATAGGATGAATTGCTTGTTCATAAGAAATAATCAATCCCTCACACGCTTTATTTTTAAAGCGACGACATGCTTCATCAAATCGAGGAGTATGAGCTCCTGATATAATCTCAAATGAAGCTATACCCGCATGTTCAATCCACTTTAACGACCATCATTGGTGTTATACCACTGATTTTATCCGATGATCCACTCACATCTCCAATGGCTTTAGTGCTCTTCTTTGGATTAGCCATGAGTACCATCTTAACCATGGTGGTGATACCTACACTGGTGTATTTGTTTGAACCCAACAAGGCTTAGGCCTTGTTTTTGTGTTAGCTTTGAAAGCACGCAAGGGATTTGATAGAATAAGGATATGCAAAACAACCTATCTGCTTCAATTCAAACCATAACCCAACTCATCTTAAACTTGCCCTCCCACGCCCAATGGGTATGTTTTACACCAACGTGGTCAATTTCAAAGTGGATTGAAGATGTGGGTGTAACTTCATTTGAGATCGTGTCAGGGGCTCATACTCCAAAATTTGATGAAGCATGTCGTCGCTTCAAAAACAGAGAATGTGGAGGATTGATTGTCTCTTATGAACAAGCGATTCATCCAATCAAGTTGGCGAAAATCATTGAGAGTATCTACAAAGTAGAAGTGCTCATCATTGATCAAAACTATCGCAATCAACTTGATCGTGTTCATTATTCCATTGAAATGGAAGTTTTTGAGTCGGTATTACCTCAAATTCAAGCACAATCCATTCATTGTATTCAATCCATCACCACATTAAATCAACTTAATGTTACTCATTATGAGATAGCATTACCAGCAAACCTTTTTCAATCAAAAATGAGTTTAAATCACATTCAAGTCAATGAGCATGAAAAAGTCTTGTGGATTGCTCAAGATGTTATACAAGCCAACACAGTTTCTGCGACATTAACCCATTTCAATGTTCCACATGCTTTAGTCCATAAAAAGGTTGAAGAAAGCAGTAAAATTGCCATGCAACAACAGTTTATTGATGATCAAGTGCAACACTGTGTTACCACATGGGATACATCATTACCGTGTGATGTGCAAGGAATTAGTGAAGTTAGATTCACTTACGATCGTATCAGTGATGATATGATTCGTTTTTTCCAACCCTATACGCTCATACAGGCTCAATGGTGTCAAATTGAATGGTTTAAAGCGCATGATCCTTCAGCCTTCTTAATGCCACTCAATCAGAATATGTTTGATTTTCTTCATCACGTGGAAATGATTGAAGGAGGTTGTTCAATGAGGGAAGCTGAACGTAGTCTTAATATTGATTCTTATGAATTTGAAAAGATCATTAAGTTTTTAAAGGGAAGAAAAATCATTAAGAAACAAGGTTTGAACTATATATTTGACCAAAGAGATAATATTGCTTCACTTCATCAAGCCAGATTAGAAAGTCAAACACTAGAAATGAGTGTTAATAAAATCATGGCTCCAGGAGGTGAAATACAGTTGCCACATGGAATGAGTTTTCCCTTTATTTCTAAAAAAATCATGCCAGTTGGATTTTATGATTTTGCGATTATTCCTGAAGCTTTAAAACATGAAGAAGGACTTATTGCTGTCAATGGATTGACACAAACCTTGTTAAATGAGTGGATGGATAAGCATCAATTGAGTTGTGTTCTTAATGCGAGTGAATCATTTGATGATTTGATAGATTTACCATTCTATAGATTGCATCTTAATAGAATGCAATCCTCTTTTCATGGAAACAATCCATATCACAAGGTATTGTATGCACTAGAATGCATCAAAGGAATCCCATTGCCCCACTTAAAAGATCATCAAAACATGGGTGTTATCATTGAATCTTATGATGATGGATGGTTTGCAAGTGTATTGAGCATAGAACTCAAACAACGTCTTCCTCACATTCAACTTTATCCCATCTGCTTAAATTTCTAAGTCCATCTTTTTACCCATACAATGAATTAAAGCGTGTGAATATAAAATATTCACCTCTTTTCTTATGAGAAATCTACCTTATGAATTGTGTCATAATCGCGATTTTGATACATTCTATTTGAGGTAAGTATATGCATAATGATCCATCCCAATACATTCTTAAGCATTTAGTTCAGTTTGAATCCAAAAATCATAAGCTAGACACATTTCATAGTATGTCATCTTATGTTCAACAACTTCATGTTGATCAATGGATTACAGATCCAAGTTTAACGCTACATTTTTCAAGTAAGAATAAGTCGCATACTTTAAATCTTACCAAAAGCATAAAAGAAGTTCTCTCTCAGTCACATTTACTAGCATTAGTTCCATGGGAAGAAGATGAAATTTGCTTCACTATATCATTCAATGAGCAATCCAATTATTCATCTCATATCAGAATTGTAGGAACACTCATCCCTATATTCTCTTATCAGATTTTGATCCAACCTCTCAATGAATTTGAAAAATTGGAATTATTTCCATGGCAATTACTAGCCATCACGTATTGGGAAGCAACCAACCATGGTCAACATCCGTGGGTATCACTATGGGAGGATTAGAAAATTTTAAGTAAAACGTTTATCCATAATTGCCAACACTTGAAAAAAAGAACAGTCGTGGTATGCTTTAGTTAATCATATCCCTTGGTTTTCACAAACTCAGAGATGATTGAATTTTATAGAAAAATATTAAATAAAGTGGGTATACACATATCTATACCATATGGAGGGGAAGTAAAAATGGAAGTTTTATTACTACTGCTAGTAATGTTTCTGTTTTCAATCACAGGACTATTCTTACTAGGGTATACATACAGCTTTGTAATGAAGAAACTGTTCCACAGATAAACAACGATTAACGTTGTTTATCTTTTTTTATGCCTTCTGCTTTAATAGAGCTTGATTCCGTGTATAATAGTTGCATGTGCAATTAATGGAGGGCTTATGTTACCAATCAATAAAACCATATCAATGATTGAACGTTATAATTTGGCTTTCAGAGATCATCAGTTTGCTCCTTTTAGGTTAAAAGGATATCAAGCTTCGTTTTTAATCGAGATTTCAAAAAAAGAAAGTTATCCGATGGAAGCACTTATTGAAGCCATGCATGTTGATAAAAGTACCATTACTCGTGGTATTCAAGCATGTGTTGATCTAGGATATGTCAATGTTAGTTCGAGTGAGCATGATCGACGCTTCAAAGTACTCACACTTACAGAACTTGGACATGAGGTGAAGCAACAGTGTGTCGCAATTCTTAAGAAGCAACGCCAATATTTGATGCAAGATTTTGATGAAGAAAGCGAACAGCAACTCCTTCATTATTTAAATCAACTGTATACTCGAGCAAAGGAATTATCATTGAATGAAAAAGATATTTAACTATTTAAAGCCATATCAAAAAAGTTTAAGTCTTGGGATATTCATTAAAGCTGTTGCTGGTATCTTGGATTTAATGTTGCCTTTTTTGCTTGCAATGATCATTGATGACATTATTCCAACAAGATCCATTGCTTTGGTTATCTTGTTTGGAGGACTGATGCTTGTGGCAGCTATTCTTTCATTAACCATGAATGTCGTTGCCAATCGAATTTCAGCTAAGGTCAGTACGGATGCCATCTTGGATTTAAGAAAAGATGGTTATCGCAAAATCATGAGTTTGCATGCCAAGAAAGTGGATGAGGTGGGATTACCTTCTTTAGTCTCCCGTATGACAACCGATACCTACCACGTATATCGTTTCTTTAATGTGATGCAACGCATGGGGATACGTGCACCTATTTTGCTTATTGGAGCGATTATGCTCATGGTCATCATTGATTTTCAATTATCTCTCATCATGCTAGTACTATTACCCTTACTTTTTGGTGTAGTGAGTTTCATTACAATTAAAGGGATTCCATATTTTGATCAACTACAACGCTCATTGGATGAACTCATCAAAGTAGTAAGAGAGAACTTAACAGGAATACGTATCATTAAAGCTTTTAATCAACAAGATAAAGAGATTGAGCGTTTTTCACTCATTAACCAATTAACATCAGCAAAAGAACAGAAAGCTAACATCATTGTAGGTTTACTCAACCCAACTATGGCGTTATTGCTTAACAGTGGACTCATTATCATTCTTTGGGTGGGTGCGAATAATGTCTTGAATAAAACGTCTCAAGTAGGATCAATCATTGCGTATATATCTTACTTTACGCTAATTTTGAATGCATTTTATGCTCTTAATCGAATCTTTCTTTTAACTTCAAAAGCAACTGCCAGCGCGAATCGATTAACTGAACTTCTAGAAAGTGATGTGACATTAAGACAAGTTGAGAAGAAGATTGAACCAAACTCCTCAGCTGTATTGTCATTTAATCACGTTACGTTTGGTTATTATGATCATGAGCCAACCTTACAAGATATTCACTTTGATCTCAATCCTCATGAAACTCTTGCGATTATTGGTGCAACAGGAAGTGGTAAATCAACCTTAGCACAATTGTGTTTACGTTTGTATGATCCACAAGAAGGAACCATTTCATTGTTGGGTCAAGATATCCAAAGCATGCCTTTGGATGAACTGAGACGTTCCTTTGCGGTCGTTTTCCAAAACGACACTTTGTTTTCCTTTACGATTGCTCAAAACATTCAATTAGGTGAAATGATCCCAATGGAATCCATTGAAGCATCTCTATACATGGCTCAAGCTGATTTTGTGAATCAACTGCCTCAGCAATTAGAAACTCAAGTTCAACGCTCTGGTTCCAACTTTTCTGGAGGTCAAAAACAACGATTAGTGCTTTCTCGAGCATTTGCGAAAGAAGCTAAGGTTCTTATCTTAGATGATGCTTCCAGTGCATTGGATTATGTAACTGAGTCTTTGATTTTTCAAAACCTTAAATCTAAGAAGCCACTAAGCACCATTTTAATCACACAGCGTGTGTCTTTAGCTCTCGCAGCTGACAAAGTCATGATGTTGGATGCTGGAAAGATGGTGGGCTATGATACTCACAGTGAACTCATGAAAACATGCATTCCATATCAACAGCTTGTTAGTATTCAGTTAGGAGGAGAAGTGTATGAGTAGAATGGGTGGTCCTATTTCAGCAGCCATTGATAAACCAAAAGACGCTTCTAAGACCTTGCGTCGATTGATTTCATTCATGAGTCATGTGAAAGGGTGGTTGCTACTAGCACTTGCCTTATCACTTATTTCATCATTGGCTCAATTGGCTGGACCATATTTGATTGGTTTAATCTTTGATATTCTTGATTCTTCTTCTACAACTAAACTTGCGGAAGTGGCTCAGATACTGATTTGGCTCATTGGCTTTTATGTGTTAAGTGTGTTCTTACAATATTCAATATCGATTCTAATGATTATGATTGCTCAAAAGGTCATTGTAAGAATGAGAGCAGCTGTGTTTGAAAAGTTCACGACACTTTCAATATCCTATTTTGATCGATATCAGATTGGCGACATGTTATCACGGATATCATATGATATCGATACCATCAATACTTCATTGTCTGCTGATGTGGTTGTGCTTTTTTCATCCTTTGTGACTGTCATTAGTGCATTTGTGATTATGGCAGGAATTTCGCTACCTTTACTGAGTGTTTTCATCATTACCTTACCTCTCTCAATCTTCACAACTCGTAAACTCGCCCGTTTAACTCGTCCTTTGTTTAGGAAACGTAGTGCAAAGTTAGGTGATATGAATGGTTACATTGAGGAAACCATCAGTGGATTAAAAACAATCAAAGCCTATGCTGTGGAGCCAAACTTTATCCAAGGTTTTGATGAGAAAAACTACGAGGCTTCCATGGCTTATTATGAAGCTGACTATTGGGGGAGCATTTCTGGTCCTGCCATCAACTTCATTAACAACATCTCTTTAACCCTCATTTCTTTAGTGGGTTCTCTTCTATACTTGTTTCAAATCATCAGTATTGGAAATATTTCTTCTTTTATTCTTTATTCACGTCGCTTTTCAGCTCCAATCACTGAAGCAAGCAATATGGTTGCGGAACTTCAATCCACACTAGCTGCAGCTGAGAGAGTATTCAAAGTGTTAGATGAAGAAGGAGAAGTTGAAACAGGAACTGCACAACTTCCAACACAGCTTAAAGGAGAAGTTGTGTTTGATCATGTTCACTTTGAATACATCGCCAATCAGCCTATTATTAAGGATGTCTCTCTCACTATTCCTGCAAAAAGCATGGTGGCTATTGTTGGTCCAACGGGTGGAGGGAAAACAACGCTTGTGAGTCTGCTTATGCGCTTTTATGATCCAAAATCTGGAGAAATTCGTTTGGATGGAATACCACTCTCTTCATGTACGCGTTCAAGTGTGAGAGAAGCTTTTGCGATGGTTCTTCAAGACAGTTGGTTGTTTGAGGGGACAATCAAAGAGAATTTAACGTATGGTTCAACACATGTCAGTGATGAACGACTTTGGGAGGTCATAGAGAAAGTGTCTCTAACCCATTTTGTGAAATCATCCCAAGATGGATTGAATACGATGATTTATGATGATGGTTCAAACCTATCCAAGGGTCAAAAACAATTAATTACGATTGCTCGTGCAATGTTGCTTGATCGTCCACTGGTTATACTTGATGAAGCAACATCCAATGTCGATACCATGACTGAAAAAATGATTGCTTCAGCGTTAAAAGAGTTAACCTCAAACAAAACATGCTTTATTATTGCCCACCGTTTAAGTACAATAGTATCCAGTGATATGATTGTGGTTGTAGAACAAGGTGAAGTGGTTGAAGTGGGAACACATCAACAACTTATGAACCAGGGGCAAGCCTACCATCGATTGTATAACGCACAATTCAATGAAGGAATTTAGTCATGACCCTTATTCTGTTTAAACAGTTGATCATCATGTTCGCCATGCTTGCGTTAGGAGCATGGATGAAACGATCCAAAATGATGAGTGAGACAACAATTAAGGAA
>DAIDML010000014.1 GCA_027449005.1 Erysipelotrichaceae bacterium
TTAGTGAAGGAACTCGATAAGATTAAAAAAGATTTAAAGCGTTTCAATGTCGAGTTTGATGTCTTCAGTTCTGAGCAAAGCATCTATGATGCACATAAGGTAGAAGAAACATTACAACGACTTAAAGATTTAGGTTCAGTGTATGAGAGTGAAGGAGCGATTTGGCTTAAAACAACAGACTACGGCGATGATAAAGATCGTGTCTTAGTGAAGAGTGATGGATCCTACACATACTTGCTTCCTGATATTGCTTATCATAAAGATAAATACGATCGTGGGTTCAAGAAATGTGTAAACTTTCTAGGAGCTGATCATCATGGATACATTGCACGTTTAAAAGCATCAATGATCTTGCTTGGTATTGATATGGATCTTCATGTGGAGATCATTCAAATGGCTCGTATGATGAAAGATGGACAAGAATTCAAACTATCCAAGCGATCGGGCAATGGTATTTCACTGCTTGATCTCATTGAAGAAGCAGGATCAGATGCAATTCGCTATTTCTTCACAGCTCGTGCTGCCGACACCCAAATGGATCTTGACTTGGATATGGCAACGAAGCAATCCAATGAAAATCCCGTCTATTATGCTCAATATGCACATGCTCGTGTGTGTTCTATATTAAGGTCCGGAACAGATTATCCACAGTATGAGCATGTGAGTGGTCTAACTCATCCAAAAGAAATAGAATTAATCAAATACTTGAATGAGTTTTCTTCCACAGTGGTTGATGCAGCATCCAGTCTTCAACCTCATAAAATTGTCAATTATCTCTCCAAAGTGGCATCATTGTTCCATAGTTTCTATGGAGAGTGTCATGTCTTGGATAAAGATAACCTAGAATTAAGTGCACATCGTTTAGCACTCACAAAAGCTGTTGCGATTACCTTGCGTAATGCATTGAATTTGGTGGGAGTCAGTGCTCCAGAGAGAATGTAAGGAGAAGTTATGAGTAACAAATCAATGACCGATATTGCCTATGAGTTTATCAAAAACAAAAAAGAAGTTCCTTTCGCAGCCATTTGGTCTGAAGTGTGCATTAATTTAGGGTTCAACCAACAAGTGGCAGAACGCAAGATTGCAACCTTTTATTCTGCACTTATGTTGGATGCACGTTTTATTGCGCTTCCTGACAACAAGTGGGATTTAAGAAAGAATTATAAGTTTTCTGAAGTTCATGTGGATACATCCAAACTTGTGATTGATGACAGTGAATTGGATGAAGACACAGACCTACTTGATTTTGATGATGAATTCTCAGAAGATGATGAAAAATCATCGGATGATGATCAAGAATAATCCACGAAAGTGGATTTTTATTTGGGTTAAACCACTCGCAAAATATGAAATATAGGAAAAATAAGTTTTATGCAAATTAATTGAATTTAAAATGCTTTTGTCTTGGTATAATTGTGATACATACTAAACAATGTGGGGAGAATCATGTGGGTAAAAAAAGAATCGAATATGAAGAATTTGATTTAATTGAAGACAATCTTAAAGACTATAAGAAAAAAAGAGTCAAACCCTTTACAATCATCTTTAGTATAGTATCCTTCTTTTTTTCGATGTACTCAATTGCACGTATTTGGCCTTTATACGTTGAGGCAATCATTCCAGGAATTATTGTTCCTGGAGTATACCTCAATCAAGGCTTTGAAGGATTAAATATAGGAATCCCTCAAGAGGACAGTCTAGTGATTGACGGGGTAGAAGTGGATCTAATGAAGCTTAAAGATGAATATGGCATCATGACCACGATCATTGTTCCTATGACTCACCAAGAAGCAAAAAGACAATACAATAAATTAAGAAGCTTTACAACCAATCAGGATTATAGTGTCACCCCTATGTTTGGGTACACGATTGAATTTGATGAGAAAGAGACACTAGAATATTGGATGTTGGTATCTTCCACCTTTGAAAAGATCAAAACAATGGATGCCCCTATGAATCATGAGTTTGTGGAACTTGTTCAAAAACTCATAAAATGTAGAATTAATCCCAACATCAATGTTGAACAATGTTTTCCAGGATATGTGGTAGGAAACTTGAGTCAATACCCACATATTTCAGAAGACTTACTAGAACGATACAGATATGAAATTGACTTAAAATCTGAATTAATCAAATTTGAAGTCTATAGAGAATATGTTGAAAGTAAAGGGTATAGCTTAAAAGAAAGCTTACCTGATCCTAAAGTTTGGAAAAGTCGATAGCGAGCATTCAGCTCGTTTTCATTTGATAAACAACATGTGAAAAATGAATTGTCTATTGAAGTGACAAGTCGTTTTTGGTAAAGTTAATAAGGGCACGCCCCTAAATGATAGGTGCGGCTTTTTTGTTTTATGAAAGAGAAAATGAGGTTCTTATGGCAAAATATATCTTTGTGACAGGTGGGGTAGTTTCTGGTATTGGTAAAGGTATTATTGCGACTTCATTAGGTCGTTTACTTAAAGATCGAGGACTTAAAGTCTTCATGCAGAAGTTTGATCCATACATTAATGTGGATCCAGGAACCATGTCTCCTTATCAACATGGTGAAGTTTTTGTAACCAAAGATGGGGCAGAAACCGATCTAGACTTAGGTCATTATGAGCGTTTTATTGATGAAGAACTGACACAAAGTGCTTCCATCACCACAGGACGTATTTATTCTACCGTCATTGCGAAGGAAAGACGTGGAGACTATTTAGGAGCAACGGTTCAAGTGATTCCTCACATCACGGATGAGATTAAGGCTAAAGTGTATGCGGCAGCCAATGAATCCAATGCGGATGTGGTCATTACTGAAATTGGTGGAACTGTTGGGGACATTGAATCACTCCCTTTCTTAGAAGCAGCACGTCAAGTGCATGCGGAACATGAAAAAGAAGATGTCTTGTTCATTCATACGACCTTGGTGCCATTAGTGCCAGGAGGGAATGAATTAAAGACTAAACCAACACAGCACTCTTATAAAGAACTCATGTCTTTAGGGATTAAACCAAACATTATTGTGACACGTTCAGAAGAACCCCTCTCAGCTGATGTGAAACGTAAGATTGCATTATTCTGTGATGTACGTGAATACGCCATCATTGAATCGTTAAACACAAAGAACATTTATGATATTCCACTTTCGTTTAAGAACCAAGGATTTGATGATTATGTGCTTCACAAACTCAAAATAGATGCTCCTGAAGCCAACATGAGTGAATGGAAAGCGATGATTGATCGTGCAAACAATCTTAAACATTGTGTCCGTATAGCCTTGGTTGGTAAATACGTGCAACTTCACGATGCCTATCTTTCCGTAGCCGAATCCTTAAAACATGCGGGATATGATCATGACACCCATGTGGAAATTGAATGGGTAAACTCAGAGAAGCTTTCCATTGAAACAATAGTGGAGTCACTTTCTCATGTAGATGGCATTCTTGTGGCAGGTGGTTTTGGAGGTCGTGGTATTGAAGGCAAGATTGCAGCAGCTCATTATGCGCGCACTCACAATATTCCTTACTTTGGTATCTGTTTAGGGATGCAAATTGCTTCCATTGAAATTGCACGTCATGTGTGTGGGCTAGAAGGGGCTGACTCCATTGAATGGACTGAAGAGACCCCACATCCGATCATTCACTTAATGGACAATTACTCAGGCAAGCAAAACATGGGTGGAACTTTACGTTTAGGTAACTGGCCATGTGTATTGGATGAATCATCCAAAGCGTATAGTGTCTATAAGAAATCAGAAATAGTAGAACGTCATCGTCACCGCTATGAGTTCAATAACAGTTATCGTGATATCCTATCAGCACACGGCGTATTATTCTCAGGTGTTTCTCCAGATGGTGAACTTGTGGAAATCATTGAACTTAAAGATCATCCTTGGTTTGTGGGATGTCAGTTCCATCCTGAATTCAAATCACGACCAAACCGTTCACATCCGCTTTTCAGTGGATTCGTGAATGCATCTTTAATTAATCATTTAAAAGGTGTAAAATAAAGGCGACACTATGAGGAGGTATATATGGGATTAGTATCTGCAAAAGAGATGTTACAAAGAGCTCGTCAACATGGTTATGCGGTAGGGCAATTCAACATCAATAACTTAGAATGGACTAAAGCCGTCTTATTGACTGCACAAGAAATGAAGTCTCCAGTTATTTTAGGAGTATCTGAAGGTGCAGGAAAATACATGGGTGGATATCGTGCTGTCGTAGGTATGGTTAAAGGCATGGTTGAAGACCAAAAGATCACAGTGGATGTCGCCATTCACTTAGACCATGGAACATACGAAGGAGCTCAAAAAGCAATCGAAGCGGGATTCACTTCCGTTATGTTTGATGGCTCACATTATCCAATTGAAGAAAACGTACAAAAGACAAAAGACATTGTTGCGTTAGCACATTCCAAAGGCATTAGCGTTGAAGCTGAAGTTGGGGCCATTGGTGGCGAAGAAGATGGGGTTATCGGAAGT
>DAIDML010000015.1 GCA_027449005.1 Erysipelotrichaceae bacterium
CAAGAACCATGGCTCCATTCACACAACAAGTGAGTGAAAGAATGAATTATGCCAATCCTTTACGATTAAAGATGGGGCAAAACATTCTTAAACAAGGTTTCAACTTCAATTTAGACGAATAAAAAAGGGTAGACGATTGAAGTCTACCCTTTCAACTGTGCTTGTTTATTCGTTAGGGTCAAAGAGTATGAGGATGTTGTTTTCAACAAGCACATCAAGAGGGATAAGTTCTTGTTCAAGAATATCTTTTAAAGTGAAAGACTCATAAGTATCACTTCTAACAAAGGAGATCAAATCTGATTTCAAACATGGAAGCGCATAGGTTAATCCATCTTTTTCTAGCACCACTTCGATCATTTCAGCACACATTTTATCCCCTTGAATGGTCTCATCATAAATAAAGTATTCATCAATCACTAAGTATGGTTCAGCGAGTCTTAACTGATTGGTGTCTTCTTGAGCTTGGCTTACACAACCCGTCATTACCGCAAGTAAACTAATAAGAATGAGTAGATGTTTCATAGAAACCTCCTTGTATAATGGTAGTATAATTTGAATTCATAATACTGTGTTTGAATGATGATAAGTTGCACTGTTTTCATGATATGACGCATTTCATCTTTTCATTCACTCAATCTTAGTGTATAGGAGTATAATAGTGATGAAGAGGTGCTTATGTCAACGTCCTTAAAATTCAAAATTCTAAGAGTAGTGGTTTCATTAATCTTAATCCTCATTGCATCAATCATTTCCTCTCAATCAGAATCAATGTTTACCTTAATCCTCTGGTTTTCAGCCTTTGTGATCGGGGGATATGATAAAGCAAAAGAAGGGTTTCATAACACAATCAAAGATCAATCATTGAACGTGGAGTTCTTAATGATTTTAGCCGCCAGTGCAGCCTTCATTACTCAAGATTTCGCAGAAGGTTCTATTTTAATCTTTATCTTTGCGACCTCAGGAGTATTGGAAGAATACGCAAGTTCAAAAAGCGCAAAAGCTCTAAAAGCTTTACTTGAACTATCCCCACAAAAGGCTATACGTATCATCAATGGTGTTGAGGAAGAAATCAATATCAGTGAGTTAAACATTCATGATGTGGTCATTGTCAAAGTGGGTCAACAAGTTCCAGTGGATGGTCTTGTGATTGAAGGCTCTTCCTCGCTTAATGAAGCTGTGATTACGGGTGAGTATCTACCTGTTCTTAAGCATGTTAACGATAAAGTGTATGCAGGTTCGATCAATGTGGATGCAACCATCTTGGTTCAAGTCGTTGCTGACCCATCCCAATCGGTTGTCAACAAGATTGTTGCATTTGTGAAGGAAGCTCAAGAAAAGAAAACCAAATCAGAAACATTCATTGATCGATTTGAAAGTATCTATGTTTATGTTGTGCTCATACTAAGTGGTTTATTCATGCTGGTTCCACCTTTAGTGGGGTGGTTGTCTTGGAGTGATGCATTCTATCGTGGAGTCATTGTCTTGGTTGTTGGATCTCCATGTGCTGTGGTTGCATCCATCACACCAGCTATTTTATCTTCATTATCCAATGCTGCTTCTAAAGGAATCTTAATAAAAGGTGGTGAGTCATTAGAACGTCTCAATCAAATCAAAGTGATGATGTTTGATAAGACGGGGACCATTACTCAAGGGCTTCCACAAGTCGATTCCATCCATTATGTGTCAGACATTAATCAAGATGAAATCAACACTCTCATTCTTAGCATTGAAAAGCAATCCAGTCATCCATTGGCTAAAGCCATAGTCACTCATTTCAATGCCTTAGAAAGCATTGACATTGTCACAAAAGAAGAGGCTGGAATGGGAGTAAATGCGAAATACCACGGACAAGATGTACATGTTGGACGCTACGAGGGAACTCATCCTTGGCCATATCCTCTTATTGAAGAAACCAGTGTGGTCAATGTGGTGATTAATGATCGCTGTATCGCAAAGATTTATTTAAAAGATCAGTTACGCAGTGATGTTTCAATTATCATGGATAAACTTAAAACATGTGACATCACACCGGTGTTGGTGAGTGGTGATCGTGAAAGCAGTGTCAAAAGCATGGCATCACTTGCTCATATACAACACTATCATGCACAATGTTTACCTGAAGAGAAAGTAGCCATGATTGATCGATATTCATCCACCATTGGACCAGTCATGATGGTAGGGGATGGTATCAATGATGCTCCAAGTTTAGCTTATGCAAGCATTGGAGTTGCGATGGGGAGTGCGACGGATGTCTCATTAGAAACGGCGGATGTGGTGTTAACACAAAATGCTTTAGGTGCACTCATTCAACTTAAAGTCCTTGCACAAAAAATGAGATCCATCATCAATCAAAACCTAATCTTTTCAATCCTAGTCATTGTAACATTACTTCTTAGCAATGTCTTTGGAGTTCTGCAGTTACCTCAGGGTGTTGTTGCACATGAGGTTAGCACCATTCTTGTCATTTTAAATAGTCTAAGGCTTCTAAAAGTACAGTTAACATCATCTAATTAGGATGTTAACTTTTTATTTGTGAGAAATTTATCAATTTTGTTGTCATCTTTGTGAATGTTGGGTATCATAAAGGTATGATTCACTTTAAAGACCCAGTTATCTCTTTTTTAAACGTTTTTCATGAACATAATCATGAAGCTTTTGTGGTCGGTGGTTGTGTTCGAGATGCTTTAATTGGAAAGGAAAGCATCGACATAGACGTTACCACATCAGCCAGCATTGACGATATTCAACACCTTTTTGAGGCTAACATCATTTCAAAAGATGGTATTGAATACCAATCACTCACGATAGAATATCACAATCAACTCTTTCAGGTTACATCTTATCGACATGATAGTGAATATGAACATCATCGATTTCCTAAAACCAGACGAGTTATTTCCTTTCAAGATGATGTGTGGCGACGTGATTTTACCATGAATGGATTGTATTGGAATGAGCAAAAGGGATTGGTTGATTTGGTCGGTGGCATAGAAGACATTCATCACAAATTAATCAGAACGATACAAGATCCATCCCTTCGTTTTCAAGAAGATGCATTACGACTACTAAGAGCATTTCGCTTTAGTGCTCAACTTGGATTTGATATTGAAAGAAACACTTATAACGCTTGTCTTCAACACAAAGAGTTAATCCTATCTCTTTCAAAAGAAAGAGTTACTCAAGAAGTCATGAAAGCCCTTAATGGTGATTATATTCAACAGAAATACACTGAATTAAGATCCTATTTATTGGATGTATTCAAATTAGAAGGGTATTATGCTCAATTTGACTTATCCTTAGTAACACATCCTTTAGTTCGATGGCTATTGATGTTTAAACCGAAAAAGCATAGTTTATTTGATGCGATGAATCATTTTTCATTCACCAATAAGCAAAAAGAGCTGCTTATCATGATGGATGAACATGCGTATTTAACACTTCAAGATGATAAAATTTTGATTAAAACACTTCTAAAACGCATATCAATGGATGCTTTTGGCGCATTGTGTCAACTCCATTACGCACTTGGAAATCTTAATCAAGAACGTTTTAATGCGATAATCAATACAGTACAAGACATCCATCTTAATGAAGAAGCCTATACTTTGGCTCACTTAAAAATTAAAGGAGATGTGTGTGTTAAGAAAAAAATGTCATATACTCAGATTGCATCCTTTCTTCAATCCTGTCTTGATTTGGTGATAGCTCATCCTGAGTTAAATACACCTGACTATCTTTCAATGAAATGTGATGAATGGATCATTGAACATCAATAGAGCACCCTATGGGTGCTCTATTTTACAATGGTTTAGGTTTTGATATCAGATAGCCTTGAATAAAGTCACAACCAAGTTGTTTCAAGGTGTCTGCTTGAATTTGGGTTTCCACTCCTTCAGCAACAACACTGAGATTAAGCGTTGAAGCAATGGAAATGATTGATACAATGAGAACACGTGCAAAGTCATCACAATCAATCTTATTGATAAAATCTCGATCAATTTTGATGACATCGATAGGGAGCTTGGCGATGTATAACAGTGATGAATAGCCTGAACCAAAATCATCCATGGCAATCCTAAAGCCAAGCGCTTTTAGTTTGAGGAGGATATCAAGTTTTTCATCTGCATCCAACATGTTTGCTCCCTCAGTGATTTCAATCGTCAAATTGTTTGGATTGAAGTTAACTTGGGCAATGGTGTTGGCACATGAATTGACAATGGATTGGTTTTGAAGTTGCAGAGGTGAAACATTGATGCTAATGAAGATAGAAGGATCTTGCTCATTGAGTTGTTTTAATGCAGTAGCAGCTTCCAATAAAACAAATCGTCCAATATCATGAATTAATCCTTTACTTTCTGCCAACAGTGAGTTGGATATTAGACAACGTGTTGAAGCTATCGTTGCATTATCACGTCAACCTCTGGATGTCTCAGGAATTGAAATCCACCTTGATGTGAGTTGTGGATTTGCTCGCTATGATGAATCATCTCCAATATCCATTGCGATTAGACAAGCCACTTTAGCGAAGCATAAAGCTAAACTTGATCCATACACGCATGTGATGTACTATTCTCAAAGTATTTATCTTGATATCTTAGCAAAGCAAGATTTAGAAGAAGCGCTCATTCATGCGATTGACAATGAAGAATTCTATTTATTATATCAACCCATTTATGATTTGAAACGAGAAAAAATCTCAGGATATGAAGCATTATTGCGATGGAATCATCCAAAATATGCCATTACTCCAATCATTGATGTGATAAAGTTGGCAGAAAGT
>DAIDML010000016.1 GCA_027449005.1 Erysipelotrichaceae bacterium
ATGAAGTAATCAGATTCGCATTCAAACGCGTTAAGAATGCTCTTGCTTCTTGCATCATTTTAGTGTCTTTGAGATGTCTTGGATCATGAGCATCCACCCCAACAATGATCTTGCATCCTCTTTCGACCACAATCTTCCAGAAGGTATCATTGGGATAATGATCTCTATATCGCTTACCACCAAGATTATATTCCATGATGGTATCTGTTTCTATAGCCACATCACACAATGCATGAATCATTTCAATGGTTGCACTGTTAATCACATTAGCCGTCTTTAAGAATAGATCTGGATGTGCAAATATCTTGTAAACACCACTTCTCATCGCCTTAATTGAATCAGTAAGATAGTCATGATACAAATTACGATAGTCCTTATAGTTACCATAATACGTTTCATTACTGTCTTTGATGTGAAAATGATTACCTAAAACAATAAGGTCTAAATCATACTCTTGTACTAATGACTTTAGTTCACTTAATCGTGACTCAAAAAATTCCGCTTCTAAGCCGACAAGTATTTTAATCTGATCTTTATACTTCTCTTTCAAAGCACGAATTGAAGCCACGTACTCCTTCATTTCTCTCATGTGCATTCGAATGCGATCAGTTTCATCTTCAATCAAATGCCATGGAGCATGATCTGTAAATGCTAATTCATCATATCCTGCTTCAATGGCCGCTAAAACATAGTCTTCATCACTTCCATACGCATGTTTACAGCGACGTGTATGGGTATGATAATTTCCGTTAATCATAAAACACCTCCTTAAGCGTCAATCCTTTCGCTTCTGCTTTATATCGACTCATGCCTTTTTGTTTGGCTTCAAGCACTTCTGAGATGAAACCTATTGATTCCTTATCCGAACCAATCGCAATCAACACACCAGCCATCATACGAACTTGGTATTGAAGAAACGCTTTTCCCTTGACATGAAAGTGAATCAATTCATCATCAAAAGTAACTTCACACGATTGTATCGTTCTGACTTGATTTTCCTTAAGTGCTTTTGGGGTCACATTAAACCCTGTAAAATCATGCGTACCGATAAAAGCTTGGGCTGCTTCTTTCATTCTTATTGCATCCAATGGATACTTATGAAAATATTCACTCATGTATTGCTTAACATGATAGTTTTTAACACGAATAGTATACACATAATGTTTGGATGTGACACTGTAACGTGCGTGAAATGATTCATCCACAATTTTAACGTCTTGAACATGAAGATCATCTGGACAATGGGCATTAATGGCTTTAAGCCACGCTGCCTCACTCAAATGTTTATTGACATCCACGTGAGCCACATAATGATCAGCACTCACATGTTTATCCGTTCGTCCACATCCCACAACACAGACTTTTTCCTTAACAATAGGAAAAAAAGCATTTTCCAATGTCTCTTGCACAGTGCGCTTGTGAGCCATCTTTTGCCATCCCTCAAAATGATATCCAAGAAATGACAATGTAAGTTTTAAACGAACCATGCTAAGGCAACCACAGCAATCACAACTAAACAAACCAAGGTAAAGGAAATCCAATCTTTCATTGTAATCTTGAGTTGTTTATAACGTGTACGAACTGATGTTGGTGAATAACCCCGTGCTTCCATTGCATCCGCTAATTCTTCTGCTCTTTGAAAACTGGATACAAACAATGGAACAATCAATGATAGAATAGCGACAATCTTCTCATTAATCTTACCTTCCGTTAAATCAACACCACGAGATGCTTGTGCTTTCATGATGCGTTGTGACTCTTCAATAAGGGTTGGAATAAAACGTAAAGCAATTGAAATCATCATCGCAATTTCATGGGCTGGGACTTTGAATCGTTTAAACGGAGCGAGTAAATCTTCAATTCCTAGCGTTAAATCAAGAGGTTTAGTGGTAGCAGTTAAGAGTGTCGTGATCATAATCATAAGCAGTAAACGAACAACAATATACGCTGTTTGAAACAACGCATCACTGTACACAAGTAGTCCAAATACATTAATGACAACGTAACCTGTACGTAATACAAAGACATTGATGACCAACAAGAACATGAGCATCAACATTACGGGTTTGAGTGATTTAAGGATAAATCCAAATTTTAAACGAGATAGTAAGACTAAACTTACCGCAATTATCCCAATAATACCATACCCAGCAAAACGAGCAGGTAAGAAAATGGCCACCATTAAAAGCAGCATATTCACAATTTTAATACGAGGATCTAAACGATGGATAATGGAATTGGTTGGGATGTAGCGTCCTAATGCAATGTTAGTCATGACGTTGTCCCTCCTTGATGGAGTGAGCGAGTTGATTTAAATCGAGAGTATGATCATCAAAACGAATGTTTTTAGCTCTTAAATAAGAGCGAAGCTCAAGAAGTGGTGGTTTAACTAATCCATACCCTTCATGAAGATTGGTTTCATTAAAGAAATCATCTTTACTTCCCTCAAATACCACACTTCCTTGATCAAGCATGATGACATCAGTTGCATAGTTTAACACATGATTCAGGTCATGAGTAATCATCACAATGGTTGTATTGGCTTTGTTAAGGTCTTGAAACAAGGACATCATGGAAGCACTGCCTTCAGGATCAAGTCCTGCCGTAGGTTCATCCAGCACTAAGATCTTAGGTCTTAAAGCCAAGATACCCGCAATCGCCACACGTCGTTTTTGACCTCCAGACAGTTCTAAAGGTGAACGTTCGTAAAAGGAGGAATCCAAACCTACACGATTAAGTGATTCTTGAGCAATGTCTTGCGCTTCAATTTGAGTTGCACCAAAGTTAAGTGGTCCAAACAT
>DAIDML010000017.1 GCA_027449005.1 Erysipelotrichaceae bacterium
AGGTGTTTATTCACTTTTTGTGACGTTACTCACAATTATTTCACATTCGACTTTAAGACCGCATAAATAAACTGATCAATATCCCCATCCATGACCTTAGCCACATTACCTTCTTCAACTCCTGTACGCACATCTTTAACCAAGGTGTAAGGAGCAAAAACATATGATCGGATTTGTGAACCCCACTCAATGGCACGTTGTTCCCCTTTAATGTCTTTCAGTTTTGCTTCTTGTTTTTCAATTTCAAGTTGGTACAGTTTAGACTTAATCATGTTTAAAGCTTCTTCACGGTTTTGAATTTGAGAGCGACCACTTTGACATGTCACCACAATACCAGAAGGTAGATGAGTCATACGAACGGCTGAGTCAGTTTTGTTGATGTGCTGTCCCCCAGCTCCTGAGGCTCGCATGGTTTCAACCTCAAGTTCATGGGGAGCAATGTTGATTTCAATGTCATCATTGAATTCAGGCATGACATCCACTGAGGCAAAAGACGTATGACGACGTCCACCTGAGTCAAATGGAGAAATACGTACAAGACGATGAACACCCTTCTCACTCTTAAGTAACCCAAAAGCCATTGGACCTTCAACTTTAAAGGAAACGGATTTAATCCCTGCTTCTTCACCATCTAAATAGTGAAGTACACTGACTTTAAATCCTTTCTTTTCAGCCCACCGCGTGTACATACGATACAACATGGACGCCCAGTCTTGGCTTTCAGTTCCACCTGCCCCTGGATGAAGTTCCACAATCGCATTGTGTTGATCATAGTCATGAGAGAGTAACACTTTAACTTCAAAGCTTTCAAAAGCTTCAATGCCTTCCTCATATTCCATTTCAACCATTTGCTTCATTTCTTCATCAAAAGATTCTTTGAGTAAATCCACCGTGCTCTCAAGTCCTTTGAACTGAGTAGTAAGAGCTTTTAAAGTTTCCAAGGTGTTACGTAACCCATTGAGTTCCCCAATGACTTTCGCACTTTCTTTCTTATCACCCCAAAAGGTGTCTTCATCCATCTTAGCTTCAAGTTCTTGAATGCGTTTTTGTTTTGTCGGTAAGTCAAAGAGAGTCTTCAAGCGCTTTAAGCTTGAAGACGATGTCTTGACAACCATTCTTTAATTCATACAGTTCCATATTTATTCTCTTTTTTCTCAATCTTTAAATTCAAACAATACAACACTGTCTCATTGGAAACACGCGCTAACATGTCTTCAAACAACGCAAAGCCTTCTTCCACATACGCTTGTAAAGGATTGTTTTGCGCATAAGAGCGTAAATGAATGCCTTCTCTTAATTTAGACATGGTATCAATGTGTTCTACCCAAGCACGGTCCACGATGCGTAAGACCAAGGTTTTCTCCACAGGAATCACCATTTCTTTAAATGGGGCAATTTTGTTTTCATAAGACTGCCAAATCATGTCAGTCAGTTTAGCTTCAATCTCAGAAAGAGGCACATCCAACATGGTCGTAGGATTAAGTGAAATGTCACTGAAACCTAATTTTTCAATGGCAGGCAGTAATCCTTCCCAATCAATCTTCACTTCTTTTCCAGTTGGTGTGGAATAAGAGCGAATCAGATTGAGAATGACACGATCAAACATGTCTTTCACAATGGAATGGACATCTTCATTTTCTAAAATGAAGTTACGTTGTTCATAAATGATTTCACGTTGTTGGCGAAGCACATCATCATATTCTAGCAGTGTTTTACGAACATCAAAGTTTACTCCTTCAACTCGTTTTTGAGCAGAAGTAATAGATCGAGAAATCACTTTTGATTCAATGGCGACATCCCCTAAGGTTTTAAAGAGTCCTTCCATGCGTTCTGATCCAAATCGAACCATCAGATCATCTTGAACAGAAACAAAGAAACGAGAATAACCAGGGTCTCCTTGACGACCCGAACGACCACGCAACTGATTGTCAATACGACGTGATTCATGACGCTCAGAGCCCAATACCGCAAGACCACCTAGTTCTTTAACACCAGGTCCTAATTTGATGTCAGTACCACGTCCCGCCATGTTGGTGGCAATGGTAACCGATCCTTTATGACCCGCTTTCGCAATGATATCCGCTTCTCGTGAATGGTTTTTCGCATTCAGCACTTCATGAGGAATTTTTCGTTGTGAGAAAATCTTGGATAAGAATTCTGAAGTTTCAACCGCAACCGTACCCACAAGCACAGGTTGGCCTTTTTCATGAAGCTCTTTTACTTCCGCAATGAGGGCTTCAAACTTCGCTTTCTTAGTTCCATAGACCGCATCAGGTAAGTCTTCACGTGCAATAGGACGATTGGTAGGAATCTCCATAACACGCATATTGTAGATGGATAAGAACTCTTCTTCTTCTATCTTAGCCGTCCCTGTCATACCAGAAAGCTTCTTGTACAGTCTAAAGAAGTTTTGGTACGTAATGGTTGCCATGGTTGAGGTTTCTTGTTTGATCGGAACGTTTTCTTTGGCTTCAATGGCTTGGTGTAACCCATCAGAATAGGCACGACCAGGCATTAATCGACCCGTAAACTGGTCTACAATCACGATTTGACGCTCTTGAACCACATACTCCACATCTTTCGCAAAGATGTAGTTGGCTTTAAGGGCTTGTTGGAGATGGTGAACAAGGTTGGTGTTTTTTAAATCATACAAGTTAGCCACTTGAAAGTGTTTCTCTGATTTCGCAACACCTGCTTCTGTGAGGGTCACAACTCTGGATTTAACATCTTTCTCAAAATCTTCACCTTCCACTAAACGCTTCACAAATTTGTCCACTGAGATATAAATGTTGGCCGTTTGTCTTTGTCCACCAGAAATGATGAGTGGTGTTCTGGATTCATCAATGAGAATGGAATCCACTTCATCCACTAAGGCAAAATTCAGTGATCTTAATACCCGTTCTTTTACATCCGTGACCATGTTGTCACGCAAGTAATCAAATCCAATTTCCGCATTGGTGGTATAAGTAATGTCTTTTAAGAAGGCATCACGTTTTTGTGATGGTGTCATAGCACGAATGTTCACCCCTACACTCAACCCTAAAAACTCATGGATTTGTCCCATCCACTTAGCATCACGTTGGGCTAAGTATTCGTTTACTGTAATAACATGTACCCCTTGCCCTGATAAAGCATTAAGGTAGACTGGAAGTACGGAGGTTAAGGTTTTCCCTTCCCCTGTTTTCATTTCCGCAATGTCCCCATCATGTAGCACAATTCCACCCATGATTTGAACCAGATAGGGATACTCTCCAATGACACGATACGCCGCTTCACGCGCTGTCGCAAAGGCGT
>DAIDML010000018.1 GCA_027449005.1 Erysipelotrichaceae bacterium
AACATTGACAAAGTCATGGCTTATCTTGATCAACGCTTTAGTGGTTCATCCTTGGTTGAAAATGAAAGTGATGACTACAGTGTTATCGCATTTCAAGGACCTCTAACTCAAACCCTCATCCAAAGTATCGTCCCTACTCCACTGGATTATTACACCTTTGTTCATGGCACCTTTAATGGTGTTGAGATGTTTGTGTCTCGCACAGGTTACACTGGTGAGCACGGGTATGAACTCATTATGGCCAATAAAGATGCCCAAAAAGTGTGGGAAATGCTTTTGAACTTAAGTAAAGATGTGATTCCATGTGGTTTAGGTGCCCGTGATAGTCTTCGTTTAGAAGCAGGTATGCCTTTGTATGGACATGAACTCACTGATGAGTTAACCCCGCTCGATGTCAATTTAGGTATCTTTGTCCCTAAACATCGTCGTCATTTGTTTGGATTGGAAGAGCGAAAACCACGCTTTAAACGGATTGGATTTGTCTTGAATGATAAAGCCATTCCTCGTGAAGGGTATACCCTGACTCAACATGGTCAAAACGTGGGTGTTGTCAGCAGTGGAACCTTCTCAGTCACGCTTAAACGTGGCATAGCGATGGCCATCATCAATGCTGATGTGAATCTAGAAGAAGCGATTGAATGTGTGATTCGCAATAAGTCCTATTCAATCGAAATCATAAAATTACCATTCATCAAAAAATAGGAGGACACCATGAACAGTGTTAAAGAAGGGTATTATTATTTATCAACTCATGAATGGGTTAAACAAGAAAGTGACACCACTTTCCTCGTAGGTATTTCAGATTTTGCGCAACATGCTTTAGGTGATATCGTGTATGTGGCACTTCCTGAAGTTAATGACACAGTGAAACAAGGAGAACGTTTCTGCGATGTGGAATCAGTTAAAGCCGTTTCTGATGTGTATTCCCCAGTGAGTGGAACCATCACAGAAATCAATACGTCACTTGAAGACTCACCAGAACTCTTGAATCAAGACCCATATGGTGTCTGGATCATGAAGGTTGAAGGATCAATAGACACTTCAGGATTATTAGACTCAGCTGCTTACACACTTCATCTTGAAAACGAACACTAAGGAGGAGCTATGGGAACCTATATCCCTCATACCAAGCAAGATCAAATAGACATGCTCACCTCCATCTCACAAACATGGGACACTCTATTAAGCACCATTCCAAGCAATGTTAGACTTAAAAGAGAACTTAATCTCCCTGAAGGTTTAAGTGAGTTTGAGGTTTACCACAAAATGAAAGCCTATGCTTCAGAGAATGTGGTGTTCAACACCATCTTACGTGGTGCTGGAGCTTATGATCACTACATTCCATCTGTAGTACGACACTTATCTGCGCGCGAAGAATTCGTGACCGCTTACACTCCTTATCAATCTGAACTCTCACAAGGCGTTCTTCAATCCATCTTTGAATTTCAATCCATGATGGCTTCACTGACTGGCATGGATGCAGCTAATGCATCTGTTTATGATGGTGCTACGGCTGCCGCAGAAGCTATCGCTATGAGCTATGAGCGTGGAAGAAGAACCATTTTACTTTCTGCTGCTCTTCATCCTCAAACCATTGAAGTGATTCAAACTTATACTCAGGAACTGGATGTTACCATCAAAATGATTGATACAGTTGATGGACGAACAAGCATTGAATCCATGAGTGAACAATTAGATGAAAGTGTCTGCGCTGTCTTGATTTCACATCCAAACTATTTTGGTATCCTTGAGGATGTGAAAGGCTTCAGAACAGCCATCACTGATTCAAAAGTGAAATACATTGTGTCTGTCAATCCAATGACCTTAGGTCGATTAGCCAATCCTGGATCGTATGGAGCGGATATCGTCGTTGGTGAAGCACAACCTTTCGGTTTAAATTTAGCCTTTGGTGGACCTTATCTAGGCTTCATGTGCACCAGTGACAAATACGTTAGACGTTTACCTGGACGCATTGTTGGTCAAAGCGTTGATTCACAAGGCAAACGTGCATTCACACTCACTTTACAAGCTCGTGAACAACATATTCGACGAGAAAAAGCGAGCAGCAGTATCTGCTCAAACCAAGCTCATTGCGCCTTAACTGCTGCTATGTATTTAGGGGCTATAGGACCACAAGGACTTAAAGAAGTTGCAACACAATGTGCTAATAAAGCCCATGCATTAGCATCAAAACTCGAAAAGATTGGTTATACCTTGACATACAAGCAACCCTTCTTTCATGAGTTCGTAACCACAACTCCTGTAAATACCGCCCTCATTGAGCAAACCTTAGCAGATCATAGCATCTTAAGTGGACTCATTCTTGATGATCACCACATGTTATGGTGTGTCAGTGAAACGACCAGTGATGATAAACTCGATGAAATCGTTGCAATCCTAAAGGAGGTTCATCATGGCTAAACTTATTTTTGAACTAAGTTCCTTAGGTCATCAAGCTGTCACTTTCCCTCCTTCTCATTTACCTTCTGTATCTTTCGATGAATTTGAAAATCAAGGTAATATTGATTTGCCTGAAATTGCCGAGATTGATTTAGTTCGTCATTACATTGGACTATCCAAGATGGCTCACGGGGTTGACACTGGTTTCTATCCTTTAGGATCGTGTACCATGAAGTACAACCCTAAACTGAATGAAGATGTAGCAAGTCTAGAAGGATTTGCGAAAACCCATCCTTTACAACCTTTATGGAGTGTTCAAGGCAATCTTAAAGCCATGAGACATCTTCAAGATGCTCTTTCTGAAATCTGTGGCATGGATGAATTTTCTTTACAACCTGCAGCAGGAGCCCATGGCGAATTCACTGGAATGCTTATCATTGCCGCTTATCATCGTCAAAACAATGATTTGAAACGCACTAAGGTTATCGTTCCTGACGCTGCTCATGGAACCAATCCAGCAAGTGCTGTCATGGCTGGCTTTGATGTGGTGACCGTGAAATCCAATGCTTGTGGTGGCGTCGATTTAGACGAATTACGCTCTTTAGTCGATGAAAACACCGCCGCCTTAATGCTGACCAACCCTAACACATTGGGTTTATTTGATCCAAACATTAAAGCCATTGCTGACTTAGTTCATGAATCAGGTGGTTTACTCTATTATGATGGAGCTAACCTCAATGCGATTATGGGCTTATCACGTCCTGGTGACATGGGATTTGATGTCGTACACTTAAACCTACACAAAACCTTCTCTACTCCACATGGTGGTGGTGGACCTGGTTCAGGACCGGTTGGGGTTAAGGCTCATTTAATTCCTTATCTTCCTAAAGGTTCATATCTTAAAGATCTACCTACATTGGAAAGTGCTCCAGCTCTCAGCATTGGCCGTATGCGCTCATTTCATGGAAACTTCTTAACCACCATGCGAGCCTTAACTTACATCTTATTCAATGGCAAAGGGCTTAAGGATGTTTCTATGAATGCGGTGCTTAATGCCAACTACATGATGCATCAATTAAGTGATGTGTATACCGTTGCCTATCCTCAAACATGCATGCATGAATTTGTCTTAACCCTTGAAAAAGAAAAAGACCAATACAATGTCAGTGCTAAAGACTTATCTAAAGCTATGCTTGATCACAACATGCATCCTCCTACCATGTATTTCCCTCAGATTGTTCATGAAGCCTTAATGATTGAACCTAATGAGACCGAAAGCAAGGCAACACTGGATGAAGCCATTGCGCTACTCAAGCAACTTCATCAAACGATGATTGATGATCCAGCCTATCTTCAAAATGCACCATACACAACACCAGTCTTACGCGTCGATGATGTGTTAGCTGCACGTGTACCAGTCTTAAAATACCATAAGGAATAACCTTTTAATTCTCTAATACTAAAGCATGGATATCACCATGCTTTTTTCTTGGATCATCTTAGGTAAGATGGCTTACAGTGATGCACAAACACTTCATGTTAATGAGTTAGATCTATGGATCTATTGTGGATTGTGTTGTTTTCATTTGAATTACTATTCTTCTTTTCTCATTGTCTTTCTTATTCTTTCGTGTGGCTTAATATTCAGTGTGATTCAAGGCTATCTTGGAAGTGCAGATCGTGATTGCATCATGATAATGATGCTTGTATTTCCTTATCAAGAGTTATTAAGAATACTGCTTTTTGCATCCCTACTTGGACTTTTTTATGCTTACACACGTCAGAAAAAGATGATCCCCTATCTCTTTTTTATTGTTTTGGGACATTTCTTGAATTTTTGTCTCAAAGTGCTTTAAACTCCAAACAAACGATGATACAATTAGACTCGGTCAAACAAATGAAACATTTTATTGGAGTCGCAACCATCTTCATCAAAGACAACAAAGTAGGAGCATTTCGCCGTAAATATGGAAAATATGCGGGCTTCTACGAGTTTGTGGGTGGAAAAATTGAAGCCAATGAAAGTCACGCTCAAGCACTCATAAGAGAGTGCCAAGAGGAAATCGCAGTTACGGTTGATTTGATATCGTATGTTCAAACACTTCGCTATGCTTATGATGATTTCATCATCACTTTGCATGCGTATCATTGTAACGTCAATGAATACGATATCCGATTAAGCGTTCACGATGATGTACTTTGGTTAAGTGAATCAGAGCTCACCACCATTCCTTGGTTAGAAGCTGATTATCTTTTGTTTGATCAGATCAAAACCCTATTAAGGAAAGGAACGTTATGAAAATAGTTATTGTTGGAGGAGTGGCAGGTGGTGCAAGTGCTGCAGCCCGTCTTCGTCGTCTTAGTGAGGAGGCTCACATTGTTATGTTTGAAAAGGATGAGTATATCTCATTCGCCAACTGTGGTCTTCCCTATCATATCTCAGGTGTCATAGAAGATCGAAATGACCTTTTGGTGCAAACCAAAGAAGGCATGGAATCAAGATTCAATCTAGATATCCGTAACTTTACTGAAGTCGTCAGTATCCATCGTGAAAAGAAAACGGTTGTAGCTAAGGAAGTCAAAACAGGTCGACTTTATGAAGAAAGTTATGATAAACTCATCCTTTCTCCAGGAGCAAGTCCAATTGTTCCTCCTATCCCAGGACTTAGTGAAGCCAAAAATGTGTTTGTGTTAAGAAACATTCCTAACACCGATGCGATTATGGACTACTTAAAGACGAATGATGTGAAAAAGGCAACGGTCATTGGTGGGGGCTTTATTGGTGTTGAAGTAGCAGAAAATTTAAAAGAACTTGAAAAAGAGGTCACCATCATTGATATGGCTGTGCAAGTATTAGCCCCTTTGGATTATGAATTTGCACAACTTGTTCATAAAAAATTAATCCGCAAAGGTATTCAACTTAAACTGAATGATGGAGTCTCTCATTTTGAAAATGAAGGTCACACTGTCGTGACTCAGTCTGGTCAACACATTGAATCTGATATGATTATCTTAGCTATAGGAGTTTCCTCAGAAGTTAAACTTGCGAAAGAAGCTGATTTAAAGATAGGAGCACTCAGAGGCATTGAAGTGAATGAGCACATGCTTACCAGTGATCCTGATATTTATGCCTTAGGAGATGCAGTCGAGGTCAAACATCGTGTCAGTGGATTAAGCACG
>DAIDML010000019.1 GCA_027449005.1 Erysipelotrichaceae bacterium
CACGAAGTAGGACATGCCACTTACAATGGTCAAGTGAACCCAGAGTTTGAGGGAATGACCATTGCTCAATCCATGACCTATGGACTCCATGAATCTCAATCACGACTCTTGGAAAATCTCATTGGTAAAACCAGAGCATTCTGGCAACCTCATTATGCTCATGTGCAATCCATCATCAGTGCATTAAAAGAGGTCTCATTTGATGAATTCATCTTTGGTATCAATTATGTTGAGCACTCTTTCATTCGCGTTGAAGCGGATGAACTTACTTATCCTTTGCACATTATGCTACGTTATGAACTTGAGAAAGCTTTATTTGATGGCAGTTTAAGTGTGGATGATCTTCCACGTGTTTGGAACGAAAAATTTAAAGCTTATCTTAACTTGGATGTCACTAGTGATGATCATGGCGTACTTCAAGATGTGCACTGGAGTGGTGCAGCCTTTGGATACTTCCCAACCTATGCTTTAGGCAGTGCCTATGGTGCTATGTTCTTTGATGCCATGAACCAATCATTGAATGTTGAGGAAGCGTTACTCAACCAAGACTTCAAACAAATCAAAGCATGGCTTAAAGAGAATATCCATCAATATGGTGGACTGTACAATGGTAAGGACCTCATTCAACGTGTTTGTGGTGAGTCCTTCTCAGCTTCTGCTTACGTGAATGGTTTGATTGAAAAGTATTCCCAACTTTATTCACTCTAAACATCACATGATTTGAAAAATGTGATGAGGGGTGTTAATCTTAATATATACCATAAGGAGAAAAACAATGACAAAACACACATTACCTGCGTTAGGGTATGGTTACGAAGCACTTGAACCACACATCGATACGCAAACCATGACTATCCATCATTCAAAACATCATCAAGCTTATGTTGATAACCTCAATGCTGCCCTTGATAAACATCCATCCCTCTTTGATAAGTCCTTAGTTGATTTAGTTAAAGAATTGAATTCAGTTCCTGAAGACATTCGTGGAGCAGTAAGAAACAATGGTGGTGGACATTTAAACCACACTCATTTCTGGGAAGTCATGACTCCAGGAGGTGCAAGTACACCGAGTGGAAAACTATTGGAAGCCATCACATCCACCTTTGGAAGTGTTGAAACTCTTAAAGAGGCCATTGCAACTGCAGGTAAAACTCGATTTGGATCTGGTTGGGCATGGCTCGTTGTCGACGCAAACAAAGCACTTAAAGTGGTTTCTACAGCCAATCAAGATAATCCGATCACTGATGGTTTAACTCCAATTCTAGGCGTGAATGTTTGGGAACACGCATACTATCTCAAATTCCAAAACCGTCGTCCTGACTACTTAACCACCTGGTTCAATGTGGTTAACTGGGACGTCGTTGCTAGAAACTACGAAGCAGCATTATAATGATTAAGCTCTTAGGAAATTCCTAAGAGTTTTTTTATGTCTAAAAGAAAAGAACTGGTTATCCCAGTTCTTTGTTGATTATTCGTCTTCTTCTGCTTGTTTAACAGCTGATTCAATGACCTTTTGAGCAATCGGTGGAGGTGCTACTTCGTAACGATCAAATTCTTGTACGAAACTGCCTCGTCCTTGAGTGAAACTACGTAGTTCAGTTGGATAGCGCATCATTTCAGTCATAGGAACTTCCGCACTAATGAGTTGTTCATTATCCGAAATCATCTCCATACCAAGAATGATCCCACGACGTTTGTTTAAATCACCAATCACAGTTCCAGTGTATTCTTCAGGGACAGTGACAGCCACTTTTACGATTGGTTCAAGTAGAACAGGTTTGGCTTGAGGCATACCTGAACGATAGGCTAACTTAGCGGCTTGTTTGAAGGCAATTTCCTTAGAATCCACTTCATGATACTTACCATCAACAAGCGTTGCTTTAACACCCACAACCTTGTATCCTGCTAAGACACCACGAACCATGGCTTCTCTTAATCCTGCTTCAACAGCTGGGAAGTACTGTCTTGGTACTGCACCACCAAAGACTTTTTCTTCAAAGACCATTTCTGATGATTCACTTGGTTCGAAAGTAATGAAGACATGACCAAATTGACCAGCTCCACCGGATTGTTTCTTATGTTTACCTTCTGCAGTGACTGTTCCAAGTATGGTTTCTCGATATGGCACCTTAGGTTCAGTAAGATCAACTTCAACTTTATATTTCGCTTTAAGTTTAGACATGATCACATCGATGTGTTGATCTCCTACACCATATAAGACAAGTTCGTGCGTTTCTGCATTCTTCTCCATACGTAGGGTTGGATCTTCTTCAAGTAATCTTTGAAGTGAGGTGGATAATTTATCTTCATCCAGTTTGGTCTTTGGCCATAGTGCAACCCCAAGCATCGGTTGTACAAATTCGATTGGATCAAAGCTGACAATTCTGGTTTTGGCACATAAAGTGTCGTTGGTTTCTGTGTTTTGAAGTTTAACAATCGCTCCAATGTCCCCTGCAAACAATTTACCTACCCCAATTTGGTTCTTCCCTTTAATGAGGAACAATTGGTTGACTTTTTCTGCTTTGTCTTTTTGTGTGTTATGAACGGTTGAATCGGTGGTTAATACTCCACTCATGACTTTAATGAAGGAAATTCTTCCAACAAATGGATCAATGATGGTTTTAAATACTTTAGCACTGAAAGTTTCACTTTCTGAAGTTTGAAGTTGAACAAGATTACCTCTCTCATCCTTAGCTTCAACCATGCCTTTTTCAGCATATGTCGGGAAGTAGTCCACAATCAGCTCAAGCAATCTTTCAACTCCAATGACTTTCATTGCGGAACCTGAATACACTGGAAGAATCTCTCCACTACGAACTCCAAGTCGAATACCCTTTAAGATTTCCGCATCACTGAAGGTTTCACCTTCAAAGAATTTTTCCATTAAGGCATCATCAGACATCGCAACAGCTTCAGAGATTTGTTCTTTTAATTCATTCACTCTTGAAACATACGCTTCAGGAACCGGTTTAGCATTCTCACGATCATTAATGAACCATGCTTTGTTCTTTAATACGTTAATCGATCCAACAATATGCCCATCTTCCATAATCGGAAGTTCAAAAGCAATAACCGCTTTACCAAACACTTCACGCAATTGATCATAGGTTGCATCAAAAGAAGTATTGTCTTCATCCAATTTACTTACGAAGAAGATTGTAGGAAGCTTTCTTTCTTTTGCTTTCTTATACCCATTTAATGTTCCACTTTGAACACCATCTTTCGCACTAACCACAATCAATGCATTATCCGCAACAGCTAAACCTGCGGTCGCTTCCCCAACATAATCCAAGTATCCTGGAGTATCGAGTATGTTGATTTTGGTGTTTCTAACTTCAATAGGGGCTAGTGATGTAAAAACAGAGACCCCACGCTTAACTTCTTCCGCATCATAATCCAAGACTGAGTTTCCATCCACGGCTTTACCAATGCGATCAATCGCTTTGGTATGCAGAAGCATACTTTCAACTAACGTCGTTTTACCTGATCCTGAGTGGCCTAAGGTGACCACGTTTCTTACTTCAAATGATTGATAGTCTCTCATACGTTCTCCTTATTTCAATAGCGGTTTTAATTCCGCAAAACTGTGTTCTCTTACATAATGAATCGCTTTGTTGCCATCATGGTCTAATAATTCTTTATCTGCTCCATGATCAAGCAAGTAAGTCACTAACTCAACATACCCTGAGTAACTCGCTCTCATTAATGCTGTACAACCAATTTTATCTTGCAAATTAACATCCGCTTTGTTTTCAATAAGGGTATTAATCACTTCACCTTTATAAGCAAGGCAAGCTTCCATGAGCGCTGAGCGTCCCATTTCATCTTGAGTGTTCACGTTTGCTCCCTTTTTAATGAGATAATCCACCACATTGAGTTGACCTAAAAATGCAGCACGCATTAAAGCAGTACGACCTTTATTGTCGGCAGCATTCACATCCGCTCCCAAATCAGTAAGACGTCGAACGATATCAAGACGACCCTTCTTAGCAGCACCCATAATCGCAGTCTTGCCATTCACATCCTTCGCATTCACATTCGCTCCATGACTAAGCAAGAAAATAACGACATTTTCATGTCCTCGCTTAGCACTACGCATGAGTGCACTACGCCCTTCACCATTCACCACATTGACATCGGCTCCCTTAGAAACCATGGCACTGACTGTGCTAATGTCGCCATTGGCTGCAGCGTCGAAGAATAATTTGTTGGTTTGATCCATGTGTTTACCTCCTATAGTTCAAACTTAACAAAAAAGATGGACATTCCTAGTCCATCTTAAAAGTGTTGTCTTTATTGTGCAGGCGTACGATTTTTGCCACAAGAGAAAGAGTTTCTATGTCGAAGACCCGTCTCATGGACATCACCGCCTTTCTGCTTTAACTATATTGTAAACGATTACACACACATTTCAAGTGTTTTCATACTGATTTGGTAAAAGTTCTTGCATCTGTCCCCCCCTTGTGTGCTATACTACTCAAAGTGTTTATTCACGGAAAAGAGAAATTATGAATTTTAATCAATTAGCATTGCATACAAACATATTACGCGCCATCGAGGACGCGCAATTCACAGAAACCACAGACATCCAAGCTCAAGCTATCCCATCGATGTTAGATGGTTTAGACATCATTGGACAATCACATACAGGAACTGGAAAGACTGCAGCCTTCGTGCTCCCTATCTTATCCATGCTTCAAAGAACTAGCGAGAAGAGACTGCCTCAGGCACTAATCTTATGTCCAACCCGTGAATTGGCCATTCAGATTACCACTCAAATCCGCATGTTCTCTAAATATATGGAAAACATCAAGACGGTCACCATTTATGGTGGACAACCGATTTCAACCCAAATCTTCCAACTCAAAGGCGGAGTCGATATTGTGGTTGGAACTCCAGGACGTATTCTTGATCATATGCGACGTAAAACACTACGCTTTGAACAAACTCGTTTCTTAGTCTTAGATGAAGCTGATGAAATGCTTCAAATGGGATTTAAGGAAGAACTGGAAGATATTCTAAAAGAACTTCCAAAAGAGCGTCAAACTGCATTGTTCTCAGCTACCATGCCTAAAGCGATTCTTGATATCACAAAACAATACCAAGTAAAACCTAAGCATATTCAAATTGCTAAGGACACTCGTACAGTTTCAAACATCCAACAGCTTCTATACGAAGTACAAAGCGAACACAAAGATGAATTACTCACTCAAGTGTTAAGCATGTACAAACCAAACCAAGCCATCGTGTTTGCCAACACCAAGAAAATGGTGGATGACCTTAACGATGTCTTAAACCAAGCTGGTTTCAGTGTTGCAGCGTTACATGGTGACATGAAACAAGACATGCGTACTTCCATTATGGCTAAGTTCAAATTAGGTCATATCAAGATCATGATCGCAACTGACGTTGCTGCTCGTGGAATTGACGTAAACAACCTAGACATGGTAATCAACTATGACTTACCTCAAGATGATGAATACTACATTCACCGTATTGGTCGTACAGGTCGCGCAAGTGCTCAAGGAACTGCCATTACACTGGTATCTCCTAAACAACGTCGTTCATGGTTACGTTTAGTTCAAACACATAAACTGAATGTTGCCACAATGCCATATCCTACACAAGAAGAACTTGACTTCCTAATCACTTCTTCCATCATGGATAAACTTCAATCTTCAGACATTAAACCAGATATGCTTGATTTAGCTCAAGCACTTCTAGTGAACTATGAGCATCCTGAAGCCTTGGTGGCTGAACTGTTGTCCCACATTGTTGGAAACCAAAAGTTCAAAGCATTAAAACCACTTAAACAAGCTCGTGAAGGCAACTTCAAAACATACACGCTTAACGTTGGACGTAAGCATGGTGTTAACCCAAGCAAACTAGTGAAGTCCGCAACTGATTTATGTGGCATTCACCAACGTTTCATTGGTGACATTCATGTTGAATCTGATTCAACTATCATCAACATCGCATCAAGCGTTGACTTTGGACAAATCAAACGTCTAAAAAGAATGCTTCCTAAACAAAACATCTTTATCTCAGTATCCTAAAACAAAGAACGGGTTCAACCCCGTTCTTTTTCTATCTTCTTTAATTCAAATGTAAATCCATTGGGATCAATAAGTGTTGAAGATTCTTCTATTTCAGTCGATTCAAACACCAGTTTTCTTAAACCTAATTTGTTTTCACCTAAAGGTGTTTTAAAATTACCCCATCGATTGAATCCTAAGTGATGATGATAGTTTCGAACCGAAAAGAAACGAGCTTGTTGGTTGAGGTTCATGGTGAGTTGATAGTTCAAAGTATCAGTCATGAACTGTTGTGCCTTATCCAAGTCATGCGCATAAAAATGAACATGACCTAAGATCGCTTCATGATGCCAAGGCAAATCATGATTATAGCTCATGTTAAGATACAAATCAGCATCAAAAGGTTTAATCATGGCTTGACCATCCAGTAACCCATCCTTTGAATGAGGCCAAAACTGTTGATCTCGATCATAAGCAAGCTCAATGCCATTGCCTTCTGGGTCTGTTAAATAAACCGCATGAGAGATTTGATGATCAGATGCACCATCGATTGGATAGCGCTCACTGAGAAGATGTTGCAATACATGGGCTAATTGACTCGCTTCTTTTACCAGTATCGCAAAGTGATACAATCGACTTTCAGTTGAAGCAGCACTTAAAAAAGAGGGTGTAGAATGTAGTACTAAGAATGGTTGTAAAGAAGACCCAAAGACAGCGACATCTTCTTGGCTTTCAAGTAAAGATAATCCTAGCGTTTTTTCATAGAACTTCACCATAAGTGGTAGATTCTTCACATTAAGATGAATTTGAGTAGGGATAGGTTGACTTATTTGATGATAGGGAAACATGATTCCTCCTTATAAAAACATTATCCACCTTTCGATGGATAAGTTTAAGTCATTTGCTTGTAAGTTGATCCACTTTATTGATGAAGAAGAAGCCTAAGACGAAGAACAAGATAAGACCTAAGATCCCTAAACGAGCACTTCCGGTGATTAAGACTGCTGCAGTTAAGAAGAGAGGACCAATCCCATCAGAAAACTTGCCAAAGATATCGAAGAAGCCAAAGTATTCATTGGATTCTTCTTTAGGAATCAAACGACCAAAGTATGAACGAGACAAGGATTGAATTCCCCCTTGTGCCATACCAACGATGATGGCTAACATCCAAAACTCAGCGGCAGTGCTTAAATTGTATCCTAGGATGGTGACGAGTGAATAAATCAACATATAAACTTTGATGAGTTTGAGTGGTCCATATTTGCTTGCAAGCTTCCCAGCAATAATCGCAAATGGGAAGGCCACAAACTGAGTTACCAATAACGCAATGATCATTTGGGTTTGATCAATTCCTACTTCACCACCAAAGTTAGTGGCTTGTGACATGATGGTATATACTCCATTGATGTATAAGAAATACCCAATGATGAAATAGAAGAGAGGCTTGTTTGCGGTAATCTTCTTAAA
>DAIDML010000020.1 GCA_027449005.1 Erysipelotrichaceae bacterium
TAAATAATGAACATTCATGATTTCGCATGCTTCAAACAAAACCTTTAGCGCATGTCTTCTTTTTAAACCATCATCTTTTAGAAACACTTTGATTGACTCTAAATGCTTTAAGAAAGCTTCATTTTCTAAATGAAGATGTTCAATAAATGTATCATTCTGGATGGAATAATCATTTCTTTTAAGTACAGGATAAAACGTCAGTAAAACACGATCCAAATAAGAAAGAATAAACTCATGACTTTCTTTCTCAAGACGTCGAGCATCCATGAGTGCAAAGCAATCCATCACGGTTAATTCTTCGATGTAAGGTTTCACTTTCTCAAAATCGTTAGGGGTGGCTTTCTGTTTCGACAACAAAGAAATATACGAATGAAGTTGGTTCATTTTTTCATGTGGCATAAGTTACCTCTTTATCCTTCATTCTATCTTATTCAACCATGATGTCAAATTAATTCAAGTTGACTTGAGTTTGTAAAGATATCAAGTCTATACTTAATTTGACTCATTCATTACCACAATTTGCAATCAGTATGAGTCATCCCCTGACTAAAAAGTCAATTATACTTAAAGCGAGGAAACACCATGATCACTCAACGACAGTCTTTACTTGTTCAAGTTCTATTGAATTCACCTCATCCCCTAAGTGTTGAAACGTTAGCACTTCACTTTAAGGTAAGTTCAAAAACCATTAGAAATGAACTTAAAGCCATTAACCATGAAGGAGAGCGATTTAAACTTAAAGTGATCAGTAAACCATCATTAGGCATCTATATCCAAGATAAACAGAATGCCTATTGGAACAAGCTGAATCAAGATTTAAATTACATTAATCCTCAATCACGTCAGTACTTAGTCTTTCTTATCGCATTGACACATTCAAAAGTTTCTGTGCAAGAATGTGCAGAAAAACTCTATGTGTCAAGGCAAACCCTTACGCGTGATATAAGTCGCTGCAAACAAACCTTTCAACTTTCTCAAGAGATGTTCAAACAAACCACCCACGGTTTCATGTTTCATTGGGATGAGTTCAACTTAAGACATCTGTTAATTCAAACTTGGTTACCTTTACTTCCTCTTGAGTTAACCATCACTTATTTATCACAATCATTTCCACATCATTACCAAACAAGTCAACATTGGATCAAAGATGTGCAAACGAAATCAAAAATTGAACTTGAACCAACGTCATACACTTTAGTTCTAGTGCTTACAACGCTACTCATGATTCGTTGCACATTGAGTTTACCCTCTACTATGAACGTAAACCTGGATGATGATGCAACACAAAGACTTCAACTCATCATTCAATCCTCTCGACTTTCCATCGGTTCAATGCAAGTCCATCGTCATCAAGATGAGTTAGCTAAACTACTTCTTCATTCCCTATGCAATGCGCTTCATATTAGCGTGAATGAAGAAGATGTGCACATTCAAAGTTTACTCATGCATTTGAAAGCAACACTACTACGCATTAAACACCAATCTTTTATAGAAAATCCCATGATTGAGGATGTAAGGGTCTCATTATCGCTCATCTATGATGTTACGCAACAATGCTTACTGCAATTTGAAAAAGAGCATCAACTGAGTTTCAATGATCATGAAATTTCTTATATTGTGATGCACTGTGGTGTATTGATTCAATCCTTAGGAACCATCGATTCTCAATTAAAGATTGCGATTGTCTGTCCTCATGGTAGCGCAACATCTCAATTGTTGATGAATCGACTTCAACACATCCTTCCTCATCATCATTTGCATGGGCCGTATTCGTTGAATGAATTTGAAGCTCTTCGCTCTCATACCATCTTTGATACAGTGATTACCACTGTTGCTCTTGGGATCAAAAATGAAATTGTGGTACATCCCTTACTCAATCTAATGGATCAAGATCGCATTGAAAAGAGTGTATGGAATGCTACCTATCAAAAGCAATGTGAACGTGTTCTTCAAACCTACCATGTCAATCAACACGAACACTTAACCATGGGTATGATGTTGAAACCCCACCAATTTCAATTCTCAAACACCAGTTTGAGTTGGAGACAAGCCATCCACAAGGCTGCTCAACCACTTTTAGAAGAAGGAAGAATCAAACCTTCTTACATTGAAAAGATGATTTGGGCAGTTGATCATCTTGGTCCTTACATGGTGATCTTACCTCACATTGCGTTTGTCCATGCTGCCCCAGATGATGGCGTCATTCACAATGGCATCAGTTGTCTTCGACTGCATGAACCTCTCAGCTTTGGAGATAAGAAAAGTGTGGAGGTGAAAGTCATCTTCGTGATTGCTTCTAGAGCTAAAGAAGACATGGGTTTAGTTAAACTCATCCATCTGTGTGAGCATGAATCCAACATGAATACCCTTCTTTATTCCAACTCCATTCAAGACATCTTCGCAATGAAAGGATCAAACCAATGTGAGGTAAGATCACCATGTAAGGACCAAGATGATCAACTGCCCAAATCATCTTTTCAATGTAAGAAGGTTTGATTCTTCCTTCTT
>DAIDML010000021.1 GCA_027449005.1 Erysipelotrichaceae bacterium
CCTAAAGACGTCATCATCATACTCAGTAAGGAGCGCACACGTTGTGGTGAGTTGAGGTGTTTCATAATGAAGCATATTAGCACTATTGTTGTGAATTTGCAAACATTATCTTATAGAATGCATTTCTTTCACACTAAGTTACATAATTGTCATCAAAATAAAACAACCTCGTTTTTTGAGGTTGTTTGACTCTTATAATACTAAAGATGATTGAATGCTGACTGCTCTTAATCCTGCATGGGCAGTTAAGGTTGCTGGAAGTTGGATCACATCGACATCAACTGGTCCAAAACGTTCAATCAAAGCTGCTTTTAAGCGCTCTGCAATGTCAACGGCTTCACATTCACAAATCACAAACTTAGTGACCCCTACCGCAACACCTTTTTCCGCAAAGTCATCAATCACCATTTTGAAGACTCCTGCTTCTGTACGAGAGGTTCCTGCTTTATCAAAGGATTTGCCTTTGTTTCTAAACACCGCTAATGTTCTTAGTTTCAGTAAGGTAGCCACTGTCTTAAGGGTTGGTGAAACACGTCCTCCACGAACAAGTTGATCAAGGTTTTCAGGAATAAGGAACGCTTGTGTCATATCAATGACGGTTTGAGCCATCGCAAGGATCTCTTCTTTGCTTTTACCTTCTTTAACCATGCTTGCTGCTTTAAAAGTAATGTCACGTAGTGGTCCTGCTAAAGTGAAAGTATCCACAATGGTGACATTATCCATGTCATTGTCCATCTTAGCTAAGTTATAGCCTTGGAATGTTCCTGATAAATTAGAAGACAATGAGAAGATGATAATATCATCCCAACCTTCAGATTTCCATTTCACCATAAGATCATTCACATAACCTAAGTTGGGTTGCGATGTCTTAGGAGCTGCTTTTTGTTTAAGCTTCTCTATTAACTCTGCACCAGACATATCAAGTTGATCACGATAGACTTTTCCTTCTAATTCAACAGATAATGGGACTATTTCAATTCCGTGTTGTTTTGCGACATCTAAATCAATGGATGCGGATGAATCTGTCACAATTAAAATTTTTGGCATAATTCTCCTCCTATAAGGGTATGGAGTCATTATAGATTTTGAAGGTTTGATTGTCAAACTTAATGTATTATTCTCTTACCCATTTCACCACTTTTTCATTGTATTGGTCATCTATCCTCACATTTACTTCATTATGTGAAATCTTCTTCATGATGCTTTGGTATACTTATTCTATGAATAAGATTAAAAATCAAGCTACTTCAACACAAATCATTAAGAAATCAACCTTTATCGGTTGGGTTTCTTCTTGTGGTAGCAAAGGAGAGTGTAAAGAGATAGTCCATTCCTTATGGCAACAACATCCCAAAGCCACTCACATCTGTGTTGCCTATGTTGGTAACACACAAGATGAAGTATGGTTTGATGATGATGGTGAACCTGCTCACAGTGCAGGTAAAGTCATGTTGAATGTTTTACTCAAACAAGAACTGCTTCAATGTGTTGCGTGTGTAATACGCTATTATGGTGGTATTCAACTTGGCGTAGGTGGATTAGTTAAAGCTTACACTTCCAGTGTCAGTGACACCTTAAAACAAGCCATCATTGAACCCATCACATATCACCCTTATCTTTGTTTCAATGTTCATTTTGATTATGCTTTTACATTATGGGAAAGTTTAAAGCGCAAGAAGTATGACTTGAATGTTA
>DAIDML010000022.1 GCA_027449005.1 Erysipelotrichaceae bacterium
AATTCTTCTTCACTTAAATAGTGTTTCTTAAGAACCATTTGTTGGGTGAAAACACCATAATGAGCTTCTGGACCACCAAAAGCTCCTAATGAGCAAATTAAAACATCTTTTAAAAATGTTAATGTGGTTGGTTTCTGATTCATAAGCACTCCTATGTTTATGAGTAGAATACCATAGAGTAACGTGCTTTATCCAGTGCTATACCACAAAAAAAGGAAAGATTTACCTTTCCTTGACATTATTTTATTGATGTCAGCTTCATTTTTTCAGATCGAATCATTGCTTTAATGTTGGATACATGTCGGAAACGAAAGATTGAGAAGTCATCATTAAGTGAGATTAAACTGACAGGTTCATACCCATGCTGACCAAAAAGTTCCCAACCATGATCTCGGGTTAAATCTGTTTTATAGTTTTTTGAAGTCTTCTTAGGATAAGCGACCCACAAATAAGCATCTGTTGCTAATGATGGGAAAATCTCTGGTATCACAGTGTTGAGTTGTATCTGATTCAAGATAAACACCCAAGCAAACTGCATGTTAGAACTTTGAGTTGAATCATAAGGATGATGGTCAATGGCTTGATTAACCACTTCAACTAATTCACTTGGACAATGAAGCACATGAAGTGGCCACATTGCTTTATAATGCATTTTCTTAAGTAGTGCTGACATCTCTTTCTCCCGTTTGTGTGAAGATGATGATTTTGTTTCGTCCGCTTTCTTTCGCTTGATAAAGTGCTTTATCAGCTCTTAAATAACTGGAATAGAGAGGTTCCTCATCATTGGTGTTAAGTGGCGCAATCCCAAAACTAACCGTAATATGAATCTGATGGTGGTTGATTTTAAAGGTTGTTGATTCAATGGTTCTTCGTAGTCGCTCAGCGATTTTGAAAGCTTCATTAGGATTCGCTTGATGAAGCATAACAACAAATTCTTCCCCACCCCACCTTGCGATTAGATCTTTATCCCGTAATACGGCTTTCAATAATAAAGAAAACTGTTTCAATAACTCATCCCCTACTGGGTGACCATATTGGTCATTAACACGTTTAAAATGATCAATGTCCGCAATCATCATGCTGGAGGCAAAGACATCATCTTTAAACACACTGAGCTCCGCATTCACTTGATTTTCAAACTCACGACGGTTCAAGAGTTGAGTCATACTGTCCATGGATGCTAAAACGGATAAGCGATAATTAAGTTGTTCTAGTTCATGTTTTTGTTCTTCTAAGTTGGCATTTTGAACTTCAATAACACGTTTCTGTTTTTCATTCTTTGTATAGTAATACCACATGATGTTGGAAAGACCTACAGCCATCATCACCACAGTAATCCCATTCATGATAGTGGAAGTGAGTATAAGAGAGTCTGTAATGATCATTGGCATGGTAAACATAAACAAAGCAAATAGACCCATGTAAATAAGTGCACTAATGAGAGGATGCATTAAAACCACCAAAGCAATCATGATGGATACAATGATGAATGGTGAAATACTGGTGGTGACCC
>DAIDML010000023.1 GCA_027449005.1 Erysipelotrichaceae bacterium
TTAAGAAAATGGTTCCCTTTTGTCCCGCAAAGACCACTTGATCATGATCTAAGACTTGTTGGATGGTCGTGTAGTTGTTGGCTTGTAAGAACGCTGTGTTGACTAACGCCACTTGTGGGAAATAGACATATGGATTAGAGAAATCAATGACTTCTCTGCGAGCATCATTGATCGTCATGGACGCAATGATCACATCAATCTCACCTAAGTTTAACTCAGTGATGAGATTTCCAAAGGAAATATCCACAATTTCCACTTCTCGTCCTAAATAAGCTCCTAATTCTTTCGCAATATCCACTGAAATACCAGATGCTGCCCCATTGGCATCCACAGTTTCAAACGGTGGATAACGTAAATCCATTCCCACTTTTAACACTGGTTCTGGATCACTTGGGGAGTTTGGAGCACATGCGCTTAGCGCAAGCATACTCACGATAGCAATTAAACCCATTACTTTTTTCATACTTTCTTCCTCCATTGTAGGCATAGTATACTTAAGCTGCTTAATAACTTTCAATTAAAGTGCTTGAATGATGGATTGAAGTTGTGGATTGAGTTGATTGACCCAATGCATTCGAACTTCACTGAACCTTGAAAAACAATACCCCAACATCATAGCACGTTCACTGATGGCCCCACCATACTTCACATTCATTAACATGGCTTCTTCAAACGATGTAGCTAAATTGATGATACGAATGATTAAGGGAATGGATTGAGGAATGACACACGCAGTTCCAGCATCTTCTTCTAAGAAGGACACATCCTCTTTTGTGCTTAAGGCAGCAGTTAGTTTTGATGTGAAACTTAGTAGTGTTTGATCAAGCATTGCTTTTAATCTGATTGATTTGTTTTCTAAAGTCATGTCTTGAAGCAGTTCATCAAACCACTCGAATAAATGAGCATAATCTTCATCATTTGAAAACAAGGTTGCCAATTCTTTAGCTTTACTTAAGGGTAAATTCAAAGCTTTTGTGGCTAAGTAAGGAATAAAGCCCACTAAATGATCATCTCTCATTTCAAACACAGGTTCTAACTCCATGCTGATCATGATTTCATTCACAATGAGTTTCTTCGCATACGACTCAATGTAACCCACATAATCACCACCAGGAGCAATATGAGCTAAAAGCAGTTGCTTATACTCTTCCACACTTAGATGGGGATTCTCTTTAAGGGCTTGGGTTAACCACACTAAAAACATGCCTTGTGTGGTGACATCCCCTGCTTTTCCATAAGGATACCCATAAAAAGAGGATGTTGCTTCATCGTAATGGTGCTTATTCGGTGCTTTAAAAAAAACATCTTCAGTTTCAAGAATGGACTTGATCTTAATCGGATCATACATCCAATGCAAGGCAAAACCATACCCGTTTCCAATTAAACTAGCGGCGAGAATTTGATTCATAGTGACCTCCTATGCTAATTATACTCCATTGAATTCATAATCTATTCAATGATGCTTAACCTAAGAATTGACGATAAGAAGCGGCTTGAATAATCAGTGCTTCAAGGTCATGGTGCTGATGTTTGTTGACACGTTCAATGATGTAATCAGTGACTTTCAAGTGTGAAGGATGCGTTTCATGATGTGGAAAATATGTGTTAATCCATGTTTTTAACGCTTCACTCACACATGGGGAGGAAGGGTTAAAGTACTTTAAGGCTTCTAGAATATCCTCATCAAAATTTAGGATGTGTTTACGTACATACTCTAAATCCGCTTTACTCAATGACTCTAAACCAAACAGTTCGGGTGGACATCCTAAAGAATACAGTGTTGCGGTAAAGGTAATGACTCGTGGAAGTGATTCTCCTTTAAGTTGACGACTGTACCCAAAAAGTCCGATGTGTAGTTTTCTTAATCGACGACTTGGCACATACTTCGCTACTCGATTAATGAGTGGGGCATGAGTGAGTACATGAGTTTCATACGCTTTAGCATAGCGCTCGATGAAAGTTAAGGCTTCTGCTTCATCCAATACATGTGGAGCATGAGTTTGGCTTTGATTGATCTCTTGTATGGCTTGTTTGACTTCATTCACATCATGATCGTATTTAAAAGCCGATTGCAAGGTAAAAGTATGCACACTTGGATACTCATTGAGTACTTGTTTAACCCGTTGAGGTGTACAATGACCTCTGAATGGTGCACTACCAACCCCAATAATAGGATAAAGACGAATCCCAGTTTCTTCTTCAAGTTCTTTCATTTTCATGAGGGCTAACTTATTCAATAAAATAGCACTAAGCATACCATAGTTCATGGCAGGATCACTGCGCGCAAAGAACACTCTTTGATAAGGGATTTGCTCACCCACAATGCCTTTAAGATATGTTTTAAGGATCTCTTTAGATTTAAGCATGTTCTCTTTATCTTCAAATAATGGAATCACATGAATGATGTCAGGCTTAAACTCCCCAATCCATTGTTTGAGGGTGGTTCCCTTTTCATCAAGAATTTGATGAGCTTTACCACTCACAAACTGTTTATAGTAACGATGAATTAAAAGCAGTTGTTGAGCAGAAGAAGTCATGGGTAAAATC
>DAIDML010000024.1 GCA_027449005.1 Erysipelotrichaceae bacterium
TATGGTCAAGATCGTACCTTGTTTTTAAAACGTGTTGTTCAAGCCGTAGTAAAGGCATTTGAAGGTCCTGTCTTTATTCGTTTAAGTGGTGATGAATATGACCCAACTGGAAACAGTGTAGAAGATATTCAAAAGATTGGTGAGTTGTGCCTTAACCTGGGTGTATGCTTACTTAACATCTCCTCAGGAGGGTTAAGAAACATCCCAGTAGTCAAACCTCTCTACCAAGTTCATCTAGCCACTCAAATGAAACAAGCCACTCACGGTCCTGTAGCGACGGCTGGATTAATCACTGAACCTGAACAAATTGCTCACATCATTGATACCAATCAATCAGACATTGTCTTGTTAGGACGTAAGTTCTTACAAGATCCATATTTTTTGATTAAATGGAAATACAAAGAAGGCTTAGTCGATGATAAGGATGTTTTCCCTTACTTCTTAAGAGGGCTTAAGACACTTAAATAGTCTTTATGTTTGATCCATGATTTAGTATAATAAGGTGTGTTAAAAAGGAGGACAATATGTCTAATTGTTTAGTTGCTCAATCAGGAGGGCCAACCTCTGTTATTAATGCGACACTCGCAGGTGTTGTGAAAGCCAATCAACTTAATCCTGTCTATGATATTGTGTATGGAGGTCTTCATGGTGTTGAAGGTATTCTTCAAGAAATGCTTGTGGACTTAACACACATGAGTGAAATGGACAATCTTATTCTAAAACAAACTCCAGCCTCAGCTCTAGGCTCATGTCGCTATAAACTTAAACGTGCGAATGTACATGACTTCGAACGTATTGTAGAAGTGTTACGTAAATACAACATTGAAACCATGTTTTACATTGGTGGAAATGACTCCATGGATACTGTCGCAGCATTAAGTGAATATGCTGAAGCCAACAACATCACTGACTTACGTTTTGTGGGATGCCCAAAAACGGTTGATAATGACTTAATGGTGACAGATCATTGCCCAGGCTTTGGTTCAGCAGCGAAATTCATCGCGAATACAGCACTTCAAACATGGTTAGATGTGAATGTGTATACCCGTCAAGAAGTGTTTGTGTTAGAGACTATGGGTCGTGATGCGGGATGGTTAGCAGCTTCAGCTTGTCTTTCTGGAATTGTTGATTTAGTGGTACTTCCAGAAGTTCCTTTCAATAAAGAAGTGTTCTTAGCTCAAGTGAAAAAACACATTGATACTAAAAATAAATGTTATGTGGTAGTTTCTGAAGGGGTTAAATATCCTGATGGTAACTACTTAGCAGCCGGTGAAGCCAAAAATGATGGTTTTGGTCATGCGGTCTTGGGGGGTGCTGGTCAAGCGGTTCGTCAACTGATTCTTGATAGTGGAGTTGCAAGTCGTGTTAAAGTTCAAGATTTATCCACTGCTCAACGTTGCCACACCACAGACCAATCTTTAGTGGATGTGGAAGAATCATTTAAACTTGGTATGTCTGCTCACATGCGTTCGATGGACAAGTCCTTCACAGGTAACATGGTTGGGGTGAAACGTGTTTCCAATCATCCATACAATGTGGAGTACTTTGCAACGAAAGCAAGCAATGTAGCGAACCATGTAAAACATTTCCCGGCAGAATGGATGCTCCCTGATTATGCAGGGGTAAGCCAAGAAGCCTTAGATTACATGAGACCTCTCATTAATGGATCACCAGTGATTCACTACAATGAAGGGGTACAAGCGTACTTAAAACCATTCTATCTAAAATAAAAACAGAAGCGTGATTCGATTGAATCACGCTTTAATGTTTTACTGGCGGAGAAAGTGGGATTTGAACCCACGCGAGTGTGACCTCCTAACGGTTTTCGAGACCGTCCCCTTAAGCCGCTTGGGTATTTCTCCATTAACTACATTAAAAATGGAATTTGGATGAATCCAAACATATGAAGTCCAATGGTGTTGATGGCAAGATTGGCAAACATGTGGACTACCCAACTCTTATAGATGGTTTGATTGGCTTCATTGAGTAGAATAAAGAAAATTCCAACAAAAAACAAGCCTAGAATTGAAAGTCCTACTAAAATTGGGTGTGCCCAATCACGAACAATACTTATATGATAAAGAGCAAAGAGCAGTGAACTTAAAAACATACTCTTTTTACGACTAGTTTTAAGTTTAATACTGAAATACCCAAATCCTCTAAAAAAGAATTCTTCTATCCAAGAATTGATAAAAGTAATATAGAGTGCAACATACAGAAAATTCTCTTTATCTACAGAGACATTACTAAGCAAAGATGCCTTAATAGTGTCTAATGATAGTAATGGTTGAATAAGAGTGAAACCAACCACGATTGATATATAGATAAGAATCCCCAACATAAAAGACTTGTATAGTGTTTCCTTTTTAAATCGAAGAAAATCTTGAATGGTTACACTGACATCAATTCTGCTCATTAACAAAGGAATACAAATGAATAATACACTTTTGATAAGTGATCGCATACCATAGTTTATACTTGTACTTGACTCAATCAGTGGAAGTATGAGGCTCACTCCTATGAATAGAGCTGTAGTCAACATTGAGTATTTATTAGTGTTAATGTGAGAAGTTTTCATTAGTTTCATAAACTGACCTTCAACGTAAGTTCATTCTACCATGAAGTACTATAGAAAGTTGATTTAGGTTTACGCAATTAATACAAAAGTATTATTTTTCCTACTAAATATGTCCCATTTGACCTTAATGAGGAAAATTGTGAAATATTTCTTGTGAAAATTTTCATAAAGCCCTTACAATCAAGAAATTGTGAAAACCCAAACGTAAAAATTTTCAAAAATACTGTGCAAAATTTACAAAAATGGGCGGACTTTTATTGACATTTCACAATTCTATCACTATAATTGCGATATACAGTGAAATATCCTGTATTCTCATTAAGGAGGAGAAATGAAAAAATTATTATCTCTTGCGGTAATGGCTTTAGTTGCTCTTTCTCTAGCTGCGTGTGCTCCAACACCAACAACACCAGCTGAAGGAAAAGGAACAGTTGTTATCGGGACTCCTGCATTTAGCGGAAACTTAATCGGCGGCTTTGGAAACAGTGCTTACGACGTAATCGTCCGTGATATGATCTGGGGTTATTCTACTTATACCACTACAATCGGTGGTGAAATCGTTTTAGACGAAACTGCAGTTGAAAAGGTAACAACAGCTTTAGATGATGCTGGGAACAAAACTTATACATTTGAGTTAAACCCAAATCTAAAATGGTCTGATGGAACTAAGATTACTGCCGATGACTATGTATTCGCAATGTTATTTGCTGCTTCACCAGAATGGCGTGCAGCAGGTGCTGTTTCTACAGCTGGTCGTGAGTTAGTGGGATACACTGCTTACAACGCTGGTGAAACAGAAGTATTCGAAGGGGTTAAGAAAATCAGTGCTACATCATTCTCATTAACAATTGATGCTGCTAACTTACCTTACTTCTATGAAACTTTATATGTTGCTGTTGCACCATCTCCACTACATGTTTGGGGTCAAGGTGTTGCAATTGGTGAAGATGGATCATCATTAACAGGTGACGTTACTGCTGCTGCTACTTATGTAGCTGGTACTGAGCGTTTTGCACCTTCAGTTGTTTCTGGTCCTTTCACATTCGTATCTAACATCGACAAACGTATGACTACTAAGTTTAACCCTGAGTTCCTAGGTGACTACCGTGGAAATAAAGCTAAACTTGACACAGTTATCGTTCAAGAAGTTAACCAAGATTTAGACGTTGACTTAGTTATCGCTGGTGAAGTTGACATCGTTACTGGTGTTATCCAAGATGACAAGATCAAAAAAGCAATCGTATCTGATCAAGTTGAACTTGTTAACTACAAACGTAATGGTTTTGGATTCATTAGTTTCACCACTGACTTCGGACCTACTGCTGATCTTAACTACCGCAAAGCTGTTGCTCACTTAATTGACCGTCAACAATTCGTTACTACTATTCTTGGTGGTTACGGTGCAATGGTTAACTCTGAGTATGGACTTGCACAATGGATGTATGATGCTAAAGCTGCTGAACTCAATGAAAACCTCATTAACTATGTTGTTAACATTGATGAAGCTAACCGTTTATTAGACTTAACTGAATGGAAATACGAAGCTGATGGAGTTACTCCATGGGATGCTACAAAAGCTGCTGCTGGTTACTGGAGACACAATGCTGATGGTGAAGTTTTAGTTCACAATCACTTCGGTACTACAAACAACCCAATTTCTGACTTAATTAACACTGAATGGCCTAAGGGTATGAACCAAGCGGGGATCCAATTCTATTTAGAATATGGTGATTTCTCTGCTCTACTTGCTAACTACTATGTAGAAGATCCTGAAAACCGTTTCTTCAACTCATACAACTTAGCAACTAAACGACCTTGCAAACGAGTTGGAACA
>DAIDML010000025.1 GCA_027449005.1 Erysipelotrichaceae bacterium
TGTGCCTTAATGATCGCAAACACCCCTGGAGCTAAGCCATCCACGTATTCCACAACACCATACTTATTAAGAACACCACCTTCAGACTTAAGTCGAAGTTGTGCGACGGTTTCTTCTAAGTGACCTTTAGTACCATGCATACCAGTGACATCAGCCACATAACCTGTTGCATTGGAAAGCAATGTCATTTCAGCCATGGTTTTAGTACCATCGGCGAAGGAAGCTAACATGTGTGCTGACATGTTTCTTTCTCTTGCTTCATCTCCCACGGAGGTAGGATTGGCTTCTGGACGAAGCTTATTGTTTTTGCCTTTACCTAAGACCAAGACTTCAAATCCCATGGTCTTCGCAAACTCATACAGTTCAAAGGTAGAAGCAGGTTCATCCCCATCACTACCGGTGTACATTAATCCAGCAGCTGAGAAGAGTTTATGTAAGAGCGGACCAACCGTAATATAGATCTCAACATTAAGTAAGACTAAATGTTTCTTGGCCATTAAACATGCTAAGGCAAGTTTGGCTCCTACTTCAGGAACCCCAGTGGCATCAACCAACACTTCCACATTAGGATGATTCACAACATCTTTAAAGCTAGTGGATAAGAACACATCATAAGGTAAGGTTGCTTTTTCATCAAAGGCTTTCTTTGCCTTAAGGGCATTCTCCATATTGATATCCGAAATCCCTGCTACGACCATACCAGGAATGGATGCGATCTGCGCAATCATGCCAAAACCCATCTGTCCAGCACCGATGACCCCAACTCGAATTGGGTTATTTGATTGTTCACGTTCTAATAATTGTGTGTAAATGCTCATAATACCTCCCTTATGGCTTTTTATGATTGAAGTGTATGTCAATGCGGTAACAAAAATCAAGTTTTATGAGCAAAGATGACATTTGTTACACAATTGTGAGAAAATGTGTGATAATCACATGATAGAAAAAGCGTTTTTTTCACATTTGTGAATGAAGCATTGAAGTCAATCGCTTTTGTTGACAATGAACCTTGAAAAAACCTAAACTTAAGTTAACTTGAAAGATAAAGCGCTTTCAAAGGGGAAAGAGAGGTGTTGTTTTGGATTATACACGACTCATCTGGGCCTTTGCTGCTTTATGGTTAACTCAATCCATCTTGGCTTTCATTCAAAGCCGATCCATGAGTAAGAAGATTCTAGAACTGCAACGTTCACACAGTGTTGGTCATATGGGGATAGGACTATCACGTGCAAAGTACAATGCAGGAAAAGGAATCATCCTCACTGTGATTACAGACATGGAAGGGAAAATTGTAGAGTTTCAATTGCTTTCGGGATACACCGTAATGGCTCGCTTCAAAAGCATCCCAAAATATGTTGGTTTGATGTCACATGAAGTGGTCGCGTCGATGACATCGAAGAAAGATAAACGCCTTAGTCGTGCCTTTATCCAAGCGATCGAAAAGATCAACGACGAAAGATTGAAGCAGGGATTATCGCAGATAGTTGTTTGAAACCTATATAAGGAGGAACATTATGGATTTCTTAGTTGAATTAGCTGAAGGGTTTATTGGGATATTCAATGCGGGTGGTGGAGTATTAACATCACTTGTGACTGGTATCTTACCAACCCTCATCGTCTTGTTGACATTTGTTAACGCTATCATCGTATTGATTGGTGAAGAACGTGTAACTGGATTCGCTCGTCTGATGACTAAAAACATCATCTTACGTTACACTGTGTTCCCAGTCCTTGCTGTTTTCTTCTTAACTAACCCAATGTGTTATTCATTTGGTAAATTCGTTGAAGAAAAACAAAAACCAGCATTCTATGATGCAGCGGTATCATTTGTTCACCCAATTACTGGATTATTCCCACATGCGAATGCTGGTGAATTATTCGTTTGGTTAGGTATCTCCTCTGGTCTTACTACTTTAGGCTTAAGCTTAGGCCCATTAGCGCTTCGCTACTTTATCGTAGGGGTAATCGTCATCTTAATTCGTGGTATCGTCACTGAAACCCTCACTAAGATGATGTGGAAAGACTAAGATTATGGCAGATGTAAAAGTCGTCAAAGTCACCAAAGGTAAAGGAGGATGGGGTGGCCCATTACTTCTAGCAGAAACTGACAAAAAGAAAATTGTTG
>DAIDML010000026.1 GCA_027449005.1 Erysipelotrichaceae bacterium
TAGGACCCAACATCGCAAACTGACGGCGATGTTTAAGTGAAACATAGCCTTTCTTAAGCACCACTTCAACGTTGTCTAAGGATTGAACCTTTTTCATGATCATTTCATGAAGAGGAAATAAATGAGCTTTCTTACCTTCGTAGAAGGAGCGGATAAGCTCATCCACATTGGCTTCATGATAAAGACTTTCTCCATCACTTTGATGTAAAAGATGAGTTAACGTGTTCGCATACCCATAAGTAAGGTGAAGTGATTCCATGAGAAAGGAACGTAACTCACTGTGCCTAAGATGCAAGTGTGGTTGAACGTGTTTGAGAATGGCTTCTTTTGAAAATCCAGTCAATGATTGAATCTTATCAAAAAATGCATCATGATGATCCATATAACCTCCACATCTTCTTTCACACATCATAGCATGTTTTTCTTTCAAACAAAAACCAGATCATTTGATCTGGTTTAAGATAAATCCTATCAGCAGTGAATTCAAAACTTCAGGTTTTTCAAAGATTGTCACATGACCACACTCTGGAATCAATGCATATTGAGCATGAGGCATTTCACGTGCCATGATATCAGAGAAACGTCGTGGCTTTAAGACATCCTCTTCTCCAGCCACAATCAAGACAGGAACTTTAATGGTGTTTAAATATGGGGTAAGATGAAGATCACTCATAAACGTATCATAAAGTGCAATCTGTCCATCAAAATAATCTTTGGGAGTATCCTTAAAAGCTAGGGCTCGATGATTCAACATCACTTTATGTTTCTTTAGATAATGGGGATGATACACTCCAGGAAGCATACCTCTAAAAAACAATTCTCCATCATAGGTTTGAGCCATCATCTTCCAACTTGCCACATAGTGAATGAGTGTCTCATCTAGTTCACTGACCGAGTTAATGACACTCACACTTTGTACCACTTCAGGCGTATGCACTGCCATGGCTAGAACCACTTCACCTCCATAGGAAGTTCCAATGCAATGGGCTTTTTCAATGCCTAAAGCTTTTAATAACTCAGCACTATCAAGAGCATGTTGTTTAAAGGAGTAAGGTCCTTGTGGTTTATCTGATTTCAGTTGTCCTCGTAAATCATGCACAATGACACGATAACCGAGTTTTTTGAACACTTTAACTTGTTCCTTCCAAGAAGAAGCGGAAGCCATCACCCCATTAAAAAACATGATGGTTCCTAACTCACTTTTCTCATTCATCATTTCATAATACAGATGAACCCCATTAATCAATAATGTTGGCATAGTCCTCCTTAATGGCCACTGCTTTCATAACCACGTAATCCTTTATTCCAAACCCATAAAGCACAACTTGCAGTAATCATACAGGCTAATGTGCTTTGAAACAAGATACTTAACCCATTCGCTTGATTCAGTAACACTGAAGCAGGGAAGAAAGAAACAAACGCAAAAGGAACCACATAGGTAATCATGGTTTGAATGAGTGTAGGGAAGATGGTGATCGGATATTTCGCAAAATCTGAAATATTGTACACGGTCACCATCACTTGCATTGAATTCATGGTCCAAAAAGAAATGGAAGCCGTAAGCAGTTTAAGAGAAGTGTAAATCAAAGAACCAATCAGAATCAAAACCACAATCAATCCAATCATGGGTAAGGTGGGTGTGATGCCTAATGAAGGAAAAGTGATCGCAATCAAGAGTCCCCCAACAATGAGTTCACCTAAGGCTTCATGTTGGAAACGTTCCGCAATGATTTGAAACAAGGGATCAATGGGACGAAGTAAATGTCGGTCCAAATCGCCTTTACGGATCTTGTTAGGAATCAACCAAATGTTGTCGGTAATCAAATGATCAAGTCCACGAGGAAGTTGAAAGAATCCATAGAAGAACACCATTTGTTCAAAGGTATACCCATTCAAATCGGGAATTTGTTGAAAAACAAGGGTAATGAGTAAAATACCAGAAAACTGCACAAACACAAACGAAAGCACCCCAATCGCAAAATCTAAACGATAATGAACCAATCGTTTAATGTATTGAGACGAAAAGGTCATGTAGATTTTAAAGAAACGCTTCATGTTAACCTCCATTCACTTTCATGTGTTTAATGGAATGTTTCCACACAAAGTGAGCCAATAACGCAAGCACTCCCACCCAAATCGATTGAATGAGTAAGGCTGAAGTCAACTCACTTCCACTGATACGACCCATAAGAGCCATGACAGACACATATTGAATGTACGCAAAAGGAAGCAGTCGAAGGACATTCGCAATCACTTCAGGAAAGAAATGCAGAGGTACAATCCCACCAGCCAAAAGGGAAATCACAATCGCTTGAAGTTGCCACAAACCAAAGCTTGCTTCAGTGTAAAACACAAGATTGGAGAACACAAACTTCACGAAATAATTGATAAGTAATCCCATCACGATACTTAATACAAATAGACCTAATGAGACTAATGATAAACTCACATTGGATGAGTTGAGTAAACCAGAGACCAGAATAATTCCAATCATTGGAAGCAGTAACACCATGTTTCTAAAGGCATTCGCCCCTAAGTTTTGAAAGAAAGTTTGAATCTCATAATTCACAGGTTTAATCAAAG
>DAIDML010000027.1 GCA_027449005.1 Erysipelotrichaceae bacterium
TTAAGTTTCATGAGTGCACCTTTGTTTTCCATGAAGGGATGCTTATTGGATTCATTGTTGCACAAATACAATTTAATAAGTTAAAGGAGTACATTCCAATTCGTTTTGAATGAGACAAAAAGATCCACCATGGATTGTGGATCTTCTTTGTGTTATTGGGGTGTGAGCACTTTCAATCGCCTATCAAACAGATCCTACGTTTTATAATACCATCCTTGATGAACAACAATCACAACTTCTTTTAAACAGCCAAAGTTTAGAAGCAAGCCTGAATGCACTTAACACTACTTTGACTGTTATTGATCGCATCAGTATAGGACGACATGCACGACTCATTAATGATATGTTAGTAAAGATTGACACCCTCAAAACCTTAATGAGCAATTGAATGTCGTAACATCCACACCTACTTTATCCATCAATGCCTTGGTTCGATTGAACCAAGACATTAAAGCATCGGTGTTATCCATCGATGCCAATGTTAATCTACTTAATAATCGCATCATTCAAGACATGACTGTATTACTTAATGTGACGGTTATTATGCTTATTACTATTATTATGTTTCTTTTGTTTGGAGTGTTTCAGCTTGTCAACCACTTACTCCCCAACATCATTACCAGTTTAAAAATCATCAGCAGTGCAGATGTACTCCATGAAACCCTTCCCGTCATTAATCCGTATTATAGTGAAGCTAAGAAAATCAAAGAAGACATCACACGCTATCATCATGAACGATGGGATGGATTAGGTTATCCTTATGGATTAAGAGGTTTTGAGATTCCTCTAGTAGCACGAATTGTCGCCGTTGCGGACGTGTTTGATGCCTTATCATCTAAGCGAAGTTATAAGCCTGCCTTTTCCTTTGAAGAATCTCTTCAGATCATTAAAAATGCCTCTGAATCTCAACTCGATCCATTCATTGTTGAGGTGTTCTTTGAAGAAAGTCCTCAACTCAGAAGCATTTACAACTCATTCAATTGATTAAGCTTTAAAGCTTAAAAAAAGAAACGATGAATTTCGTTTCTTATCATGTCTTAGAATCCTCGTGTCTGACCTTTGTATGGAGGTTGTTGATGTTCATTATACTCCTCAATACCAGGACCTTTGAGTTGTTTTAATCTGAATAAGCCATACACATAACTGAGAACTAAAACCCCTACTGTGAAGGGGAACCCCAACTATGGTCGTTAACCAAGACCCCTTTGCATTTGATTTAAAACAACCTTTACTTCACATTGGATTTCTTATCTTTGATTTAACCCATACCCTACATCAGTTGTCTGAAAATCAACAACGATTCCATCTTGTGCTTAAAACATTGGCCGATAAAAGCAAACTCGAAATCTTACGCTTGTGTCAAGATCAAGCCTTGTATGGTCAACAAGTAGCCAGTCATCTTAAGATCACCACAGCCACTGCTTCCTATCATCTCAATGCTTTGGTGAATATAGGATATTTGTCAATGAATGTTCAAGCTAATCGCATCTATTATGAGACACAATCTAAAAAGATAACCTCAGATCTACAACTCATTCAAAATCTATTCACACCCAAAGACTGATCTCATCAGTCTTTTATAATGAAGTGTTTCAATAGAATTGAAACACTGCCTTCGTTATACTGAAGATAAAGATCAAACAAAGGAGGAGTTATGAAATCAACATTCCTTTTCATCCTATTAACCTTGTCCATGACACTAAGTGCTTGTGCACCACAATCACCCATTGATGAAGAACCCATCATTGAAGAACCGATTGAAGAACCCATTGATGAGCCTACAGAACCTATAGATATCGTGTTCACCGATCCTGTGGAAACCTTACCTCGTGATAATAACTTTGAACCTGCCTTTAGTGGTCAAACCAGAAGTCGAGGAACAATCACAAGTACACCTTACGCCGTTGAGTTAATCACCTCTGATTTGGTTGAGCCATGGGGAGTGGATGTGTTACCTGATGGTCGACTCATCATCACTGAAAAAAGAGGAACACTAAGAATACTCAACCTGGATAACACCCTCTCAAGTCCAATTGCTGGTTTTCCTGCTTTGAACACCGTAGGTCAAGGTGGATTGTTGGATGTGGCTGTCAGCCCAAACTTTGAATCCGATGCAACATTGTTCTTTACCCTCTCGTTGAGAACTAACTCAGGATCGGTGAGCGCAGTAGCGAAAGCCACTTTGGACACAAATACGTTAAGCCTCAAAGATGTTCAAGTCATTCATCGTGCTGATCCATCCTTTAATGGAAATGGGCATTTTGGAAGTCGAATGGTGATTAAAAACAATGCGTTGTATGTTTCTACAGGAGATCGTCAAAGCTTTGAAACAAGAAACAATGTTCAACTCCTTAATAATGGATATGGAAAGATTTTAAGGATGACCTTCGATGGTGATCCTATCACTTCTAATCCCTTTTACACTCAAGGTGGGTATGCCCGCTTTGTGTATGCTTTAGGATTAAGAAACACTCAAGGTTTAGCCTTACACCCAAATACTTCTCAGCTTTACGCTTCTGATATGGGACCTCGTGGAGGAGATGAAATCAATCTTATTGAACCCTCCAATAACTACGGTTGGCCCATCATCACGTATGGCAGTGAATACAATGGACAACGCATAGGACAAGGCATCACTACTCAAGATGGACTGACTCAACCCATCTATTATTGGGACCCTTCCATTGCGCCAAGTGGCATGATCTTCTATGATTCCAACGTTATTCCTGAATGGGAAAACAATTTGTTTGTGGCAGCACTGCGAGGAAGTCATCTTGCTCGTTTGGTGATTGATGATGATCGTGTGGTTGCGGAAGAGCGATTACTATCAGATTTAGGTGAGCGTTTTAGAGATGTTAGTGTTCATGATGGGGTCCTTTTCACCATCACTGACAGTGGTCGATTGTATCGAATTCGCAAAGAATAGGGTTCTACCTTAACTTAGATAAGGTATACTTATGGTAGAAGGAGAATGAACATGAATCCAATGACATCTTATTTTACGTTATCCAATGGGGTGAATATCCCTATGGTTGGTTTAGGCACATGGCAAATTCCCAACGATCAAGTGTTTGATGTGGTGATGAATGCCTTTGAAGTGGGTTACACTCACATTGACAGTGCACAAGGTTATCAAAATGAAGAAGGCGTGGGTCGTGCCATTAAAGCATCTTCACTTCCTAGAGAATCCATCTTTGTGACCACCAAGTTACCCTCTCACATCAAAGGATATCAAGAAACCTTAGATTCCTTTGAACAATCCATGAAGGATCTACAACTTGAGGTATTAGACCTTTATCTCATCCATGCCCCTTGGCCATGGAGCAACATTGGTCAAGATTGCACCCAAGGCAACATTGAATCATTCAAAGCGATGATAGACTTGTACAAACAAGGTCGTATTCGCAGCATTGGCGTCAGTAACTTTTCAGTAAAAGATTTAAAAGCCATCATGGATGCGACAGGGTTTGCTCCTCATGTGAATCAAATACGCTTCTATGTTGGAGACACTCAAGATGAGATTGTATCCTTCTGTCAAGCAAACAACATCTTAGTTGAAGCATATTCCCCTTTAGCCACAGGTCGTATCCTCAATCATCCTGAGTTACTTCAAATGGCAGAACAAAAAGGAGTCACTATTGCTCAGCTTTGCATTAAGTATTGCCTACAAAAGAATACCCTTCCTCTTCCAAAGACGACGAAGAAAGAAAGAATGATTGAAAATGCTTCTTTAGACTTCACCTTAAGTGAAGAAGAAATGAAGAAGTTGGATCGCATCAAATAGAAAGAAAAGATATCCTTTTAATCTAAGGATATCTTTTTTGTATTATTCTTTAGGCACCCATGCTAAGGCCACTAAAGGAATGGAGATGTTGTTGGAAGTGGCTCTTATCTCAACTTCTTCAGGATGATCTGTGGTTACATCATAGTCATCACTGATCTTTAAGACATGATTTTCAAGTTCTTGACTTAACTCTTGAAGTTGATTTTGAACTGATTCTAACGTTTCTTGAGCTTGTTCAATGCCTTGTCCACTCTTGAGTGCTTTAGATGAACTCTTCATGGCTGATCCAACACGGGTAATGGATGTGGCTGAGATCTTCTTTGATCCAAATAAGGCTGAGAAGATGGCAGTTCCTGTCGATACCATCGCATCCATTTTCTTTTGATTGGCTAAGGTGCTCTGTTTTTCAACGGCTTGTTGAGCACGACGTAAACGATCTTCTAAGGTATTCATTCGTGTGGCGTATTTTTTCTTTAGTGCTTCAATGGCTTCATCTCTGGCTTCATGAGCTGCATGTTGGAGTCGAATCACAAAGTCTCGTTGATCTTCATTGACTTGTGAAAGCAGTTTTAGTTTTGGACTGTAGATGAGTTTAAGTGAAACGTTGGTTCGGATAAATTGATTGAGTGATTTTTCCCAAAGATCATAGTTCTTTAGATTTGAAGCCGCTTGAGGGTACGCTTCAAACACCGCATTGTCTGGTTTTTGTCGACTAATGTCTTTTAAAGAAAGGTTGACTTTCTTTGCTTCACTCCAATCCACACTGATGACTCCATCATGAATTGGTGCAAGGAACACGACATTTTGATTGAGTGAAACATTGTGTTTAGCACTTTGGTAAAACACATCTCCTACCCCTATACAATAAGGTTCATAGGTGAGTGATGATGTTGAATAATGTTGTGGTGGACAATACACTTGAGGAATTTGCGCTGATAAGATGGGTTGAGATGAAGATTGTGTTGTTTTTTGAGGTTGGAAGGCGTGTTGAGTCGTGGATGGGGTTTGATTTAACGAAGCAATTTGATCACGGGTCATTGGTCCTGCCAAATAAGAAAGCACCCATCGAGTTGAGAATAAGGTTGGATTCGCTTCATGCACACTGTGCAAGTAAAATTGTCGCTGACTTAAACCAGCAATTAAGCGTTCAGTTTGTGAGCGATTAAATGGTTGATCTGATGCTAGTCCTTCAAGCCCAGCAATCAATCGCTCAATATCACGTTGAGTTTGAAGTCGTCCTATTAACCACGTTCCTGTGTTGGACAACGCTTTATAGTCCAAATCCACAGGATTTTGAGTGGATAACACTAAACCAAGTCCATATGCACGAGCTTGTTTGAGCAGGGTTAACAATGGGGTCTTGGATGGAGGATTAGCCACGGGTGGTAAGAAGCCAAACAATTCATCCATGTACAACATGGCTCTTAA
>DAIDML010000028.1 GCA_027449005.1 Erysipelotrichaceae bacterium
TCCACCATCTCCCCCTTCAGGGCCTAAATCAATGATGGTATCCGCATTCTTAATCACATCCAAGTTATGTTCAATGATGAGCACACTGTCACCTTGATCCACAATGCGATGCAAGACAGTCAGTAGCTTCGCCACATCATGAGTGTGCAGTCCTGTGGTGGGTTCATCCAACACAAACAAGGTTTTACCTGTTGCTTTGCGTTGAAGTTCACTCGCCAGTTTTACCCGTTGTGCTTCTCCCCCTGATAAGGTGGTGGCTGATTGACCAAGTTTAATGTAGCCTAATCCCACATCTTGAAGAATTCTTAGTTTAGAAGCAATTTTATGAATGTTTTCAAAGAAATCAACTCCTTCATCCACACTCATGTTTAAAACATCAAAGATGGTTTTTCCTTTATAGGTGACTTGCAGGGTTTCAGGATTGTAGCGTTGTCCTTCACAATCTTCACATGAGACAAACACATCTGGAAGAAACAACATGGAGATTCTTTTAACCCCATCTCCTTGACACGTTTCACATCGTCCCCCCTTCACATTGAAGGAGAAACGTCCTTTTAAATACCCTCGTTTTTTCGCTTCAGGTGTCATCGCAAACAAGTCACGGATGTCATCAAAGATACCGGTGTAGGTGACAGGATTTGATCGTGGTGTTCGTCCAATTGGATCTTGATCCACCGCAATGATTTTATCAATGTGCTCTAATCCTTCAATGGATTTAACTGCACCTGGTTTAACCTTAACACGGGAAATATGGTGTTGCAAGGTCTTTACAATGACTTCGTTGACCAGCGAGGACTTCCCACTGCCACTCACCCCAGTTACGACCACCAATTGGTTCAGTGGGATGTCCACACTGATGTTTCTTAGGTTGTTTTCACTGGCTTCATTGACGTTAAGAAACAAACCATTACCACTGCGTGTTTGAGTTGGCATTGGAATGGATAAGGTCTTGTTCAGGTATTGACCCGTTATGGACGCATCACACGTTAAGATGTCCTTGGTTGGACCATTAAAGATGATTTCTCCCCCATGAAGCCCCGCTCCTGGACCCACATCCACAATCCAATCTGAGGCTTCCATCGTTTCTTCATCGTGTTCCACCACAATAAGGGTGTTACCTAAATCACGCATGTCCATTAAGGTTTGAATGAGTTTAGCATTATCTCGTTGATGTAGACCAATCGATGGTTCATCCAAGACATACAAGACACCACTTAATCGCGAACCAATTTGTGTCGCTAAGCGAATACGTTGTGCTTCTCCTCCTGATAGAGAACCCGCTACACGATCTAAAGTTAAGTAGGATAATCCTACATTATCAAGAAACTGAAGTCGCTCTTTCACTTCTTTTAACACTAAACGTGCAATTTCTAAATCATGATCACTGAGCTTAAGTGAGTGAATGAAATCTAGGCCTTGAGTGATGGAGAAACGTGTGAAGTCATAAATGGAATGTTGGCTTAATTTAACACACAGTGCCATTTCATTGAGTCGCTTACCAGAACAGGTTGGGCAAGTGCTTTCACTCATGAAAGAACCATACCAATCTTTGGCCATATTGGAGGAGGTTTCAAAGAAACGACGTTGAATGAGGGTTAAGACTCCTTCAATTCTTTCATTGCGTAAATAAGTATTCCCACTGCGTGAATGAATTGCGTATTTAATGGGTCCTTTAGAACCATGAAGCACAATGTCTTTATGCTCATCAGATAATTTTGAGATAGGACTATTCATAGGAATGGAATAATGATCACAGAGTGTTTTAAAGTTTTGCCACTCTATGTTTTCACTGTCCACGATGTTTTTATAATATCGTATTCCTCCTTGTAAGATGGATAAGGAGTCATCTGGAATGAGTAAGTCAATGTCAACTTGTTGGATCACCCCTAATCCTTTGCATGTTTCACAAGCTCCTAGTGGGGAGTTAAACGAGAATAAGCGAGGTTCTAAATGAGGAAGTGAAAAACCACACTCAGCACACGCATAATTGGAAGACATGAGGGTTTCCACCCCATCAATCAGCACTAAGACTAAACCACTCGAAAGTTTCAAAGAGGTTTCAATGGAATCATACAAGCGAGATTGAGCTTGATCACTTAAGATCAAACGATCCACCATGACTTCAAGGGTATGCTTGTTGTTTTTGTTGAGTTGAATGTCATCTTCTAACAGTTTCATCTCACCATTAACACGAAGTCGTACAAAGCCTTGTTTCATCAAATCATTCATCAAGTCTTTGTGTGTTCCCTTTTGATTACGAACCACTGGAGCTAACAGTTCAATCTTAGCACCACTCTTCGCATTCATCACATGATCCACCATCGTTTTAATCGACATCCCTACAATAGGGTGATGATGAATAGGACAGGTTGGTGTTCCAACACGAGCATACAGTAAGCGCAAGTAATCATAGATTTCAGTTACGGTTCCTACGGTGGAACGAGGATTATTGGATGTCGTTTTTTGATCAATCGCAATGGCTGGGGATAATCCTTCAATGGAATCCACATCAGGTTTTTCCATGTTGCCTAAAAATTGACGGGCATAGGCCGATAAAGATTCAACGTAACGACGTTGTCCTTCGGCATAAATGGTATCAAAAGCAAGGGAGGTTTTCCCACTGCCTGATAAGCCTGTCATGATAATGAATTGATTGCGAGGAAGCGTAAGGTTAATGTTTTTTAAGTTATTAACCCTCGCTCCTTTGATGACGATTTGATCGTTTTTCATAGTTCACCTTTAAGTTCAAAGAGGGCATCACGCAGTAATGCGGCACGCTCAAAGTTTAAGACTTTCGCTGCCTCCAACATATCCTTTTCAATTAGGGCAATGATCGCAGCTTTATCCGATGCGCTCACCTTGCCATGTTTTTGAATCAGACGGCGTGTAATCTCTTCGTTTTCTTTCCCTGCTACACTGTGTGCAATGTCTTTAATGATGGTTTTAGGGGTAATGTTGAATTTCTTGTTGTGTTCTTCTTGAATATGTCGACGACGATTGGTTTCATCAATCGCTTTCTTCATTGAATCGGTCATCTTATCTGCATACATGATGACCGTACCTTCATCATTACGTGCAGCTCGTCCAATGATCTGAATGAGTGAGCGAGAGGAACGTAAAAAGCCTTCTTTATCCGCATCCAAGATGGTAATCAAGGACACTTCAGGAATATCTAACCCTTCACGAAGTAAGTTAATCCCTACCACACAATCGTATTTACCTTTTCTCAGTTGACGAATGATTTCAATCCGCTCTAAGGTTTTCGTTTCATGGTGAAGATACACCGCATTGATTTCATGAACAAGCAGATAAGAGGTTAACTCTTCAGCCATCTTCACTGTTAGGGTGGTGACTAATACACGTTGATTTTTTTCTTTACGCTTTATGATTTCTTCCATCAAATCATCTATTTGACCATAGGATGGACGAACATGAATGATCGGATCCACTAAACCCGTTGGACGAATGATTTGTTCAACCACGCGATGATTGACTTTGTCTAATTCAAAGTCACCTGGAGTTGCGGAAACATAAATGGTTTGCTTAGGTAAGGTTAAGAATTCTTCAAAACGCAGGGGTCGATTGTGTAATGCGGAAGGCAATCGGAAACCATAATCCACAAGCACTTTCTTACGAGCCTGATCCCCATTGAACATCCCTCTTACTTGAGGTAAACTCACATGGCTTTCATCCACCACAAATAAGAAATCATCTGGAAAGAAATCAAAAATGGTATAAGGACGTTGTCCTGGTGTTCTCGCATCAATGTGCATGGAGTAGTTTTCAATGCCTGAACAATACCCAAATTCACGTAAGGCTTCAATGTCGTAGCGTGTTCTCTGTTCCAAGCGTTGCATCTCTAAGAGTTTATTTTCTTCTTTAAGTTCTTTCAACCTTAGTTCCAATTCAGTTTCAATCGCATTGGCTGCTTCTAAGATTTGTGGCTTAAAGCGTGCGTATTCCGTTGCTGGAAAGATATTGTAAAGCATGTATCCTGAATTAACTTTAAAGGTGATCGGATCAAGTTCCACAATCCGTTCAATCGTATTATCAAAAAATTCCACTCTTAAGACGAACTCATCGGTATAGCCTAAGGCAATATCAATGACATCCCCTTTGACTCTGAAGGTCCCTTTGGATAACTCAGTATCATTTCGGGTGTATTGACGAAGCACCAGTTTACTAATCAGTTCATCACGATCCATGGTTTCATTGACTTTAATCGTGAAAAACATGTCCCGATAATTGTTAGGATCACTGGAGGCATAGATGCATGCCACTGAAGCGACCACAATCGTATCTCTTCGAGTCAAGATAGAGTTAATGGAAGACAAGCGAAGCATGTCCAGTTCCTGGTTAATGGTGGCTGATTTTTCAATGTACGTGTCGGTGCGAGGCATGTAAGCTTCAGGTTGATAGTAATCAAAGTTAGACACAAAGTATTCCACACGATTGTTTGGAAAGAACGATTTGAATTCATTGTAAAGTTGCCCTGCAAGGGTTTTATTATGAACAAGCACTAAGGTTGGTTTATTGACTTTGGCGATCACTGAAGAGATGGTAAACGTCTTTCCTGTTCCAGTCGCTCCTAAAAGGACTTGAAAAGGTTTGCCTTCTTCAAGGCCTTGAGTTAATTCCTCAATCGCTTTGGTTTGATCACCTGCGCTTGAGTAGGGAGCGATAAGTTGAAACGTTTCATTCATCATGGTTGTAAGAGTTCTAACGCTTTCAAGAGTTGAGGATCAAGCTGACGCTTGTTGGTGTACCACTCACGATACACTTGAGTGTACAAGGAGCGATAGATTTCTGGAGTTAAAGATTCAACACTGCCAATGGATGTGGTTTGCGCATACGCATTAAGAGCATCCAAGGTTTGAAGCGAAAAGTACCCATCCATGCGTCCAGGATTGTAACCTAAGAAATCAAGTGCTTGTTGGGCAATTTGTGTGAAGTCAGAAACAGTGTCCACTAAAACAAGATCACTATCACTCATGAATTGACGCTCACTCACAAAGAATGGATGTAACGTCACTTCCACATCAGGCGTAATACCAGTGTCTTGAATAGTATTCCCTTGCGGGCTTAACCATTGGGCCGTTGTCACTTTTAAAGCGGAACCATCTGAGAAAGGACGTGTGATTTGCACGGTTCCTTTACCAAAGGTAGTGACTCCCACTAAGGTAAAGTTGCCTTGTTCTGACATGGCAGCAGCCAAGACTTCAGAAGCACTCGCAGAGTTTTGATTGACCAAAATGATGATGTCTTCAAAGTTAGTGTAACGTGATTGTGTTGCCACAAAACCTTGTTCAACGCGACCATCACGAAGTTGTTGTTGAATGATGAGGGTATCTTTATCTAAGAAGAAAGCTGATATTTTAAGGAGTGTGTCTAAGAATCCTCCTCCATTATCACGCAAATCGATGATGAGTTTTGTAGCATTGGCTTGTTTAAAATCATCAAGATACACTTTAACTTGCTCAGCCGTATCAGATCCAAACTGATAGATTTCTAAAATGGCGGTGTTTGCGTTAAGCATTTCACCATAGGCAGATGAGCGGATTTGATCACGTACAATGTCTTTCACAATGGTTTGGTTTCCTCTAAGGAATTCAATACTAACCACCGTATTGCGTTCACCACGGACCATACCAGCAATTTCACTGACATCCATGCCTGTCACATCAACACCATTCACTTTGTGAATGATGTCTCCAGGGACAACTCCAAATGATTCAGCAGGTGAGTTTCTGAATACTTTCTCAACCACAGTAATACCATCTAGGTTATATATTTGGACCCCAATTCCCACAAAGTTTGTGGTAATGGAGTTAGAGAATTCAAGGTATTCTTCAGGTGAAAAATATTCGGTGTAAGGATCTCCGTTTTGTTCAATCATGCCTTTGATGGCGCGTTCGATGAGAGTTTGATCAATGTTTTCAATGTCTTTACCATAGAACCATGTGGAAGATAATGTGTTGATGATCGCATCTAAACGTGCGAATCGTGAACTATCCACAGGGGTGATGGTTGAGACATTGAGTTGTGCTGAAATAAGCCATCCTGTTAAGAAGGCTATCACAATGAGCACAATGAGGAAACGATTCGTCCAACGTTGTCGTGATAAAGCACTGACTTCATCTGGCCAACGATGTTTTTCTAAGTGAATGACAACTTTTTCTTCTTCCATAGCGAACACTCCTTTAAGTGGTATGACTCATTGTATCACAGAGCTATCCGATGCTAGTTAATGATGCTTAGTGTGATGAATACGGTTAGTCATCTTATAATTATACTCCTAAATGATTTATTTCACACAAAAAAAGAGTATAATTAAAGTTAAATTCTTGGAGGTCTTATGAGAAAAGATTATATCGATCGTTTTATTCGTTATGCTCAAATCAACACCCGCTCAGATTCCAACAGTACCACCATTCCATCCACTCCATCTCAATGGGATTTTGTGGTGATGTTGAAGAAAGAGTTGGAAGACATTGGATGTGTTGATGTCTTCACCAATCCAGACAATGGTTTCGTGATGGCGACATTAAAAGGAAATACACAGAAAAATGTATCTCCTATTGGCTTTATTTCCCATGTGGATACCGCTGATTTTAATGCTGAAAACATTCAGCCTCAAATCATTGACAACTATGATGGTGGGATCATCATGCTGGATTCATCCACTAACACCATTCTTGATCCTGTGGTATTTCCTAACTTGAAAAACTACGTTGGGCATACACTGATTACCACCGATGGAACCACCTTGCTTGGGGCAGATGATAAAGCTGGAATTACAGCCATCATTGAAGCATTACGATTCTTAGTGGCTCATCCCGAAATCAAACATGGTGATGTTCGAGTGGCCTTTGGACCTGATGAAGAAATTGGTGTCGGGGCAAACCGCTTTGACGTGAAAGCCTTTAATACTGATTTTGCGTATACTGTGGATGGATCATATAAAGGACAAATTGAGTATGAGTGCTTCAATGCAGCATCCGCTACCGTCAACATCACTGGTATTTCTGTCCATCCTGGTACGGCTAAAGACAAGATGATTAACGCTTTTAAATTAGCCATGGAGTTTGATGCTCACTTACCTCAAGATGAAGTGCCTGAAAAGACATCGGGAAGAGAAGGATTCTTCTTATGTGCTTCCATGACTTCAACCATTGAAGATGCTACCATGCATTACATCATTCGAGATCATGATAAAACGAAGTTTTTAGCTAAGAAAGCAAAGATGCTTGAAATTAAAGACCTTCTTTCACAGAAATATCCAAAAGCGAAAATTGATGTTGTTCTTAAAGATTCCTATTATAATATGGCCGATAAAATTAAAGAAGACATGAGAAGTGTGGAGTTAGCACAAGAAGCCATGCATGCTTTAAACATCACACCTATCATTGAACCGATTCGTGGAGGAACAGATGGTTCTAAGATTACCTTTATGGGTATCAATACTCCTAACTTGTTTACGGGTGGAGAGAACTTTCATGGTAAGTATGAGTTCTTAAGTGTAGATGATGGATTAGCTTGTGTTCAAACGATTGTGAAGATGATTGAACTTCATGCAATGAAATAAAAAAAACAGAGTCAGTTCAATGAACTGACTCTTTGCTTATTAATACGCTACTCCAAATCTTACGTTAAAGACATCTTGTGGATTTAAACGACATGGGGCACGATTGCCGGTGACTGAACAACGTGTACTCATGCCTCGAGTTCCAAATCCAGCACCAAAGGAGAATGATCCATTCCAGTTACGGACATAATGATCAATGCTGTTGGTTCCTAAGTAAATGATTTCTATGTGTAAATGAGGTCCAGTTGAAGATCCACTGGAGCCATTTCTTCCAATCACTGTTCCTTGGGTCACAATCTGACCCGCCTTTATTGGACTGTCTTTTTGAAGATGAAAGTAAATGACCAAATAAGATTTTCCTGCAATGTTGGTCACCAACAAAACTTGATTACCTCCTGAATTGATCCCTGGTGCACCACAATTATTGCCTAAATAGCCATAAGTTTGACATGAATTTGCGCTAAAGAGCACATAGCCATTTCCTACAGCTTTCACTTCTTTACCAACAGGTGCCGCAAAGTCAACACCTAAATGAACACCACCTGATGGATAATACCAGGCACCTGCCGAAATTCTAAATCCAGGATCCATAGGGCGAATCCAACCTGGTGAAGCAGCGATTTGATTGAGTGCAGTTCCAATTTTCTTGATTTGATCATTGAATTCACTTAAATCAGATAACGCTTCTCGCTCAAGGGTGATGAGTTCAGCTTCTTGTTTACGAAACTCTGCTACGATGATTTCAATTTGCTCTTTAAGCCCAGCTAAAGTTTCTTGATTGAGTTGAACGTTTTCTCGGTTAGCCATTAAAGCTTCTTTTTGACGATCCAATTCAATTTTTTCACTTTCAATGATTTCAAGTTCTTCTTTGATTTGAATAATGATGGCTTTATCTGAATCGGTAATGTCTTTAATGCCTTCAATACGACGAACCAAATCAGCCATGGAACTTGAACCCATGATGATTTCAATGTAACCATTCACATTGATGAAACCTTGTAAGGCTAACATTCTTTCTTTAATGGTGTTGTTTCGTGTTTCTACACTGGTTTCTAAACGCACAATGTTGTCTTCAATCTCAACAATGCTTTTTTCCATGGATAAAATAGAGCGATTAAGTGTATTGATTTGGCGTTCCAATGTCACAATGTCCGCTTCATATTGGCTTATTTGTGACGTGTATTTTGTGATATCATTTCGAATAAGACTGATGTCAGCACGCAAGCGATCCAAATCTTTCTTGGCATCCGTTGCTTTTTTATTCAAGTAGTCTTGAAATGCTTTGCACGTAGCAACATTATCTTTAACGGTCGTGCCTAAACAGAGTGCTTCATAGTACTCTTCGTTTTTCGCAAAATCTGTGTTCGCATTGGAGAGGGTTGCCCCAAAATCCAACACTAACAGAAAGATGAGGAATGTAAGAATGATTTTTTTCATCGTTTCCACCTCAAGTGTTTTCCAACTGAGAGTCCGCTTCCAAACAAGCCTACAGTGATCGCAATGAGAACCATCACAGATGAGACATAGTATACAAATGGGAAGGGTTGGACGAGCGCAAACATAGGAGTGATAAATTGTCCTCCCATGGTTTCAAACAACCAAATATAGCCAAAAGCAATCAAAGCAATAGGGAAAATTGAACCAAACAAGCCAATGAGAATCCCTTCAAATAAGAATGGAATACGAATAAATCCATTGGTTGCTCCAACGGTACGCATGATTTGAATTTCTAATGATCGTGATGCGATTGAGAGTTTGATGGTGTTCGCAATCAAGAAGATGGCAATTAAGCCAAGCCCTGCAACTAAAATATAGACGAATTGACGAATATTTTCAAGTAAGGCTAAAAGTTCAATGACGCGTACCCCTCCATAAGCGACTGCTTCTACTCCTTCAAGATTACGGATTGAACTAGCAACAACCTCAATATCCACTCCATCTTTAATCTCAACAAGATAAGCCATACGAAGAGGATTATCAGGTCCTCGATAAGATTCAAAGATGACTCCACTCTCTCCAAAGGAAGCAATCATTTCATCCAACTCATTGTCTTTCGACGAAAAGGTAGCAGTTTTAACACCTACCAGACTGCGAATACTGACGCCTAACGTGTTGACACTAGCATCATCTTCATATCTTGGATCAATCTTAACATGAATATTAACACTGCCTTCTACCGCATAAGTGAATTGTTCAATGTTGAGGGTAATCACTAAGAATAATCCCACAAATAATAATGTTATGGTAATGGTTGAGATGCTTGAAAGGGTCATAGCCATATGACGCACTAAACCAATAAATGCTTCTTTAAGATGACGAAGGATTCGACTCATTCTTTATACCCTCCTGCCACTAAATCGGACACAAGATAACCATCTTGCAATGCAATGGTACGACGACGATGATTGTTAACGAGTGTTTGATCATGGGTCACCATTAAAATGGTGGTGTTTTCATCACGATTGATTTTTTCTAAGATATCAATGATTTCTTTGGATTTCGCAGGATCAAGATTACCTGTAGGTTCATCACAAATCAAAACTTTAGGTTGATTGGCAATGGCACGAGCAATGGCTGCACGTTGTTGTTGACCCCCAGAAAGTTCATGTGGGTACGAACTGAGCTTGTCACTTAACCCTACAAGCGCACACACTTCACGAGCTCGTTTGCGTGCACTCATTATCGGTGCATTCACAACCTCTAACGCAAATAAGACATTTTCAAAAACAGTCTTCTTTTCAAGCAGTTTAAAGTCTTGAAAGACAACACCTAGGTTACGACGGTAAACAGGAACTTTACTGTGACGCAGTTTACCTACATTCACTCCTGCTACTTCTACGGTGCCTTTGGTTGGAATTTCTTCACCGTTAAGAAGACGAATGACGGTGGATTTACCTGAACCGGTTGGTCCAATCACATAGACGAATTCGCCTTGTTCTATGGTTAAACTAATCCCATTAAGGGCATGAGTCCCATTAGGATAGGTTTTATGTACTTGTTTGAGAATAATCATTGTATGGTCCTATCTATCAATTCAACCTACCCCCCAAAGGGTGATTACACTTTATATTGGAAACTAAATCCATATCCTTTAACTTCCGTTGAATCAGTTACGATTAAAAAAGCACTTGGATCGACACTGGTGACTAAAGCATTGAGTTGAGGATACTGGTTTTTCATAACCACTGTCATAATAACGGGTTTGGGACTTCCTGTATACCCTCCACTGGCTTGTAGAATGGTCGTTCCTCGATCCACTTTTTCATGAATCAGTTTGAGAATCTGTTCATAATGATCAGAAATAATATACACCATCTTCGCTTGTGTTTCACCAAAAACTAAAACACGATCGATCACATACGATGCCGCAAACACAGAAATGAATCCTGTTAAGACCGCTTGTAAACCATAATTGAAGAAACCTAAGGCCACCGTAATACCATCAATGATGAATACCCAAGTCGCTATTTCGATGCCAGTGAACTTATTAAGCACAAGTGGAGGAACATCCATTCCCCCTGTACTTGCTCCCTGCCTTATGGTGATGCCTACACCTAAACCCGCAATAATTCCACCATATAAGCTTGCAAGCAAAGGATCCACACCTACAGCTGGCATGGTGCGAGTATAGGTTAAGAAGATTGGATAAAGAATGGAAGACAAAGCAGTGGTCATAGCAAATCTTTTTCCTAGAATAAGTGCGCCTAACACAAACATTCCTATGACTAAAGCATCAATAATGACTTTAGGATCCAAT
>DAIDML010000029.1 GCA_027449005.1 Erysipelotrichaceae bacterium
TGATTTAGAATTATTGTAAAACAATAATTGGAGGTTCTATGAGTCGTCTCTATAACACCATCATCATCACGGCTTTGATACTCGGTTTTTCATTATTATGGTTTGAGGGATCAAACCTAAACACACTTTTAATTCAAATCATCAGTTTTCCACTTGCTTTCATCGTCTCTTCACTAAGAACTCTATCTTTAATGAATCCACTTCTTAACATCCTTGCATGGATCATCTTTCTATTCATTGGAAGCATTCCTCTTTTGGTTGTTTATCGCATTAAGACACTTTCATTATCAGTAAAACTAACACTCATCGTTTTAAGTGCCTTTACCTTTTTCAGCGTTTATGGTCTACTTAATTACTCGTTTGTTAAAACACTGATGAGCTGGAGTGAACTAGAACCTGTGATGATGTTCATGATTAGTTTAATCATGTTTGGACTCATTGGACTTGTGGCTTTATTAAAAGTATCTCCTCAATTCAAAAATCCTGTAACTAGCTTCAAGCTTCTACAAGGAATCAGTCTAATCAGTGCTGCCTTCCTTGCATCAACACTCTTCCTTCCTTATCAAGAACTCATTAACACATGGAGTAGTTCCATGGATCAATTCTTTGTGTTTTATCAGCTTGTATTCAACTCCTTTATGGCATGTTTAATGCTACTGATTCTTAAGCATATCATTCACCTGCTTGAGATCATTCAAGGTAAGACATTCTCTGCTGAATGCATAAAACCTCTTCAATCCCTGCAATCAACTTCGATCTTGCTTTTCTTCTCAGCATTAGGAGGTCCACTACTCATTGGAATTCTCAACTTGATTTTCTTTCATTCTCTAAGCCATGTCAGTGTATCTTTGGATGTCCCTTGGTTTGAAATGATCTTCGCATTACTCATCAATGCCCTATCTTCAATCTTGTTTACAGGCATCAAAACCACAGAAGAAAATGAAGGATTCATCTGATGGGTATAAGAGTCAATCTAGATGATCGATTGAAATCCATGGGCATGAGCAGTAAACAGTTATGTGAAAAGGTAGGCATCACTGAAGCAAACATGTCTCTTTTAAGAACAGGGCAGGTCAAAGGTATTCGCTTTGCGACACTGAATCGAATTTGTTTTTATTTAGAATGTCAGGTAGGAGATTTACTCTCATTTGATGGCGAACTCAACAAGGAGAACGATGATGAAAATTAAACAATACTTACTCACCTTCTTACTTATTAGCTTAAGTGGATGTGCACTAGCTAAATCTGAAGCTCCCCTCTTAAGTCAGGAAAATGATCCAACACCGGTTGGAATATATGTTGTTATGAAACAAGATTTATTTAATAATGATCCTCCCTTTAATATTAATGACAGCAGTCAAACATACTATATTCAAGATATACACATTGGCGAAAACAACGAGTCCTATAGTTCTTCAAAAATATCTGGAAATTTTTTCGAACCTCACACAAGCATCAATGTAAGTGAAGATGAAGATTCAACTGTGTTTAATGCTTCACTTCCTGTGTTTTCAAATATGCCTCAAATGGCTAGATTCTATACCATTTATAAAGATAAGAATGATCAATATTATACTGAGCAAAGCAACTCATATCATTTTCAATATGGTGGTGGTGTGAAACATGAATATTCCACCACAGAAACACTCAATGGTGTTTCAAAGAAAAAAGCCATTGTCTTTGATATCGCATTAAAAGCATATGATCCTTTGCAATCACTGCAACTTATTATGATGAATGAACAGTATGAAGTCATTGATACTCTAGTTATCAAAGAGGAATCAGATATTCCAATAGGTGAAGACATTGCATACGTCTTAATTGAAGAGGTGAGACTAAACATTGAAAACAAGACAGTGAAAACATTAACCATGGTTGATGCAAACCAAATCAAAGACACACCTTACTATTACACCATCATTACTGCTCCAGATTATCCACGAGGCATGGTGATTGGATTAAGGTTGTTTAAGTAATTAAAAAAACTAATCGTGCACATCCATTCATGGTTATACACGATTAGTTTTCTTTTCCTTGCATGGACCTTCAACCATCCCAAAGATTGAACAATTGTAATTTCGAATATCGTCGTACTTAAGAAACTGAATATTGTCTTTAGTCAAAGTGTTAAACTCTCCTTTAAACAAGTAGAGGAAGGTGTAGCTCTGGTATACCTTCATAACACTGATAATCTCTTTTGGTGTTGGATGGTTTTCACCAAGCAAAAGAAAACGTTGATGATCGTATTGTTCATTACACTTGGTATGTCTTTTTGATCAGTTAGAATCGCAAAGTATCGTTTCATGGCTTGATGTTACTCCTTGTTTGATGCAATCGTATCATTTTAAATCTTAAAATCAACAAGAAAGCTTACATACACCCAACAATCATGATGGATAATCAACACTCAAATAAAAACACCTTCTTACGAAGATGCTTATTTCATTATTGATAGTAATCTAACCACATTATCCATACTTAATTGAAGGTTTTCATACGCATGGTTTTTCGCAACACTGAAGTCAACAGGTTGAGGATTGATACTAAAGATGGCACTAATGCCTTGATGATACACCTCATCAATACCTTCTCCAATAGCTCCTACCATCGCAATGACTGGAATGTGTTGTTTCAACGCTCTTCGCCCTACTCCAACTGGAACTTTACCTCGAAGAGTTTGTGAATCAATTTTTCCTTCACCTGTAAATATGCAATCTGCCCCTTGAATCAACTCATCGAATTTAACCACATCTAAGATGGTTTCTATTCCCATTTGAAGCATACTCTTAAAGAATGCTACCATGCCCGCTCCCATACCACCTGCTGCTCCACCCCCTGATAAGGTAGACACATCCACATGACACCATCTTTCAATCATAGATGAGACATGTCGTAAACCTTCATCCAATTCAAGCACCATGGAAGGATTAGCTCCTTTTTGTGGCGAGAAAATATGGGCTGCACCATGAATTCCATACAGTGGATTATCAATATCACACATGGTGGTTATGCTAATGCCTTCAAGCCTTTTATCAGCCATTGACGTATCAATGCGAACAATGTCTTTGAGTGTTGCTCCAACAGGAATAAAGGTTTCTCCTTCTTGATTGAAGAACTTGACTCCCAATGCACATGCAGCACCACATCCTGCATCATTTGTTGCTGATCCACCTAAACCAACGATAATACGTTTTGCCCCATGATCAATCGCATCCAATATGAGTTCTCCCACTCCATAGGTGGACGTAAGACTTGGATTGAGTCGATCACTTACGAGTGGTAACCCAGCCGCTGAAGCCATTTCAATGACCGCAAGATGATCATCAAAGCGACCATAAAACGCATCCATGGTTTCAAAATAAGGATTATGAACTTGGGTAAACACTTTCTCTCCTGGCATAGCCGATAAGAAAGCATCCACACTGCCTTCACCTCCATCCGCGACTGGGATTGTTATCACATCACACGTTGGAAAATGATGGTGAATCACTTTTTTCATCACCTCACACACGGTGATAGAACTCAATGTTCCTTTATAAGAATCTGGAATACATACTATTTTTTTCATACATCCCCTCTCACCGTGTGGAAGTCACGACATCCTAGAATATTAATGATAATGCGAAAATAGAAATCATAGCAGCAATACCCATAACAAGGGTAACTGCTGTTTGAGTTAAGTAACCTTCTTCAGCTTTCATTTGACCAAAGTTAGTAACTACCCAGAAGTAACTATCATTCGCATGAGAAACAGTCATTGAACCTGCACCAATGGCCATAACTGCTAATGCAGCAAGCACTGGAGTATTAAGACCTAATGCAACCATAAGAGAATCGGATGCGGCATAACTACCTAAGATACCTGCAGTCGTTACAATTGCCACAGTGGATGACCCTTGAGCTGTTTTTAAAATCGCAGAAATAAGGAACGGGAAGAAGATACCAACCCCTGCAATCACGGTTGCATTGGCACGAATGTATTCGACAAATCCTGCAGAAGCAATAACACGACCCAAGACACCACCTGCTGCAGTCACAAACAAGATCGGACCAACAATCTTTAATGTATCATTGGTTAAACCATTGAATTCATCTTTCTTACCACTTGCAAAAAGAAGAACAATTCCAAAAAGTAATCCTACCGTTAAAGCTAAGACTGGGTTTCCTAAGAAACGAATGATGGTCACAAGTTGACCACTCATCTTGAATGCAACAACGATTGAGCTTAATGCCATTAAGAATATCGGAAGGACAATCGGTGCTAAAGCATTGAATCCACTTGGAAGTTTGCCATATTCCGCTACCAATTGATCATAGGTACTACTGACTAAACTATCATCTTCATCTTCAACTGTTTTGACTTTTTTACCAATGTATAAAGCATAGAAGTAAGCAGCAATTAAAGCTGGTATAGAAACAAGTGCACCCATACCCATAACAAGAATTAAGTTATCTGCAAGACCAGCAGATCCTGCAGCCGCGATTGGACCTGGTGTAGGAGGAATTAACACGTGTGAAGCATATAAACCTGCTGATAATGCAACCGTCATTGCGACACTGGATGCTTGTGTTTTACGACGTAAGGCTTTACGAATTGGATCTAAAATGACAAACCCAGAATCACAAAACACAGGAATAGAAACAATCCATCCCATGATCATGATTGCGAGTTCAGGATTCTTTTTACCCACTACTTTAACAACCAAGTCAGCTAATTTAATGGCTGCTCCTGTACGCTCTAATAATGTTCCTACTAGTGCTCCTAAAATAATCACAATCCCAATACTTGAGAATGTTCCGCTAAACCCTGCCCCAATAATGGTAGCAATCCCCTGTTTAGCAGGTGTTGTCTCTGTCGCAGCAATGTCAATAAGAGGTAATCCTACAACAATGGCTAAAACTAAAGAGGTTCCCATAATGGCTAAGAATGGGTGAAGCTTGAATTTCGAAATGGCTACAATCATAACAGCAATAGCAATAACGAAGGTGACGATCAATGGTAATCCGCTCATACTTTCTCCTTCAAAACACCTAAGGTGTTCACTTTATTTCATTATAAAAAATGAATGCGCTTACTTCTATAGTACTTAAACCAATTGTAAGCGCATATATTTGTCTTATAAAACAAAACAAGGGAATTCCCTTGTTGAGTCATAGCTATAATGATTTAAAGAACACCAATGCTAAGCTATACAATGGTATAGCCATGGCATGACGAGGATCGTATCCAGTTAATTCGGTTAGCTTATTTAATTTGTATTGAAGCGTATTTTTATGAATGAACAAATGATGTGATGCATGCGTGAGTGAACCATTATGAGCATACAACACATCACACATCTGTAAAGCCTCTTTAATGTCTTCTTGATTCATTCCCTTAAAGAGTTTATCAATGAATTCTTGTCTTAATGGTGCAGATAGTTCACTCAACAACAACTCTAATTGCAAATCTCGATAACCCATGATGGGTTGAGAAGCCACACTTAATGCTGCATTAAGGGCTTTTTTAGCTTGAATATAGAAATAATGAGCTTGGGTATAGTCAAAAGTGTGGGCATCAAAGCCAAAACGGATATCCCAATCGTAGGTGTGTTTTATGTGTTGCCTAACGTGTGAGCAGTGTTGTTTAATGAACTCATCCTTAGCATCCAAAATCATAAAAACATGACGAGTTCCAATTCTTAAAGCATAGGTTTGATGATGATCACACATGGCTTTCTTAAGATAACGTGTGGCTTGATCAAGATGAGCTTGTTTGTGTTTCATATCACTGCTTTCTTGATCTACGAAACTCGCCATCACAATGCGTCGTGGAAGATGTACACTTATTCCTAGCGAATGAGCTAATTCAATGAAATTAGGTTCATTAATAGTATGGGCATGCATCAGCCAATTTTCTAGAAAGCGAGAAACCATCTTCTCTTCTTGCGCTTTGGTTTGCTTAATGTGTTCATCACGGATGTACATTTGAGTAAACTTACGTATGATTTCACCGTATTTCTCAACACGCTCTTTTTCACCAGTGATTCCAATGACCCCAATGATTTCGTCATCCACCACAATAGGTAAGTTGACTCCTTGTTTTGATCCTGGATACTCATGATCAGATTCGATGACAATGTAAGGAAGATTTTCTTGGATCAACTTTTTTGCCCCCATGTGAACACTGCCAATGCGTAGTTGATCGGAAGAAGCAATGATGACGCCTTCTTTATCAATGAAATTGATATGTTGAGATAAAATGGTACTTAATTCTTCCACCATCTGCATGGCGAATGGCATCGATAGATTCATGACAAACCTCACTTAAATGTTATTAAAATCAATGTACCATAAAATTGAAAAGAAAACATCCATGATTGGATGTTCTAATCTTTTTCATTTCGTCCCTTGTTTCAGTCTAAACAACTCTTTCACTTCATCAACGATACGTTTGACTGCTTTTCTCAATCCTTTAACTTTGTCTATTTCAGCTTGAGGACTTGGTTTTTTATTCGTATTCTGTTTCTTCATGAGTTGCTCAATGTATCCCCCTTTAAATCGTGTTGGTTCAAAGGAAGTGATAAAAGCATGGGGTTCATAGGACTCTATGAGTTTAAATAGCATCTTTTCAGATGAGCGTTTGGTAAGAATATCAAGCATGGTGCGTGTTCCTTCACGACCATCTCCTTGTGTCACTGTGACTCCATAGCCTTGATTTCTTAGTGTTTGAACCAAGTCATGATTGATGGTTTTAATGTTCACTAAAACAGAACGGTATCCTATCGCAATACGATCTTCGACTTTAATGCCTATCATTAATCCTAATGAATATCCTATCGCATACACTAGCATGGCTAATGTTGATTGATCACCCGATAAGACTAATGCTAAACCAAAAACATATATGATGGATTCAAGAAAACCAAAGAATGCTGTCAGTAAGGTAAGTTTTTTCACCATACTGATGGTTCTTAACGCCAACATGGGTACATAGCAAAGTTGCAGAATTAAGATTAAGATGATGTTTCTCATTCACAACCTCCTTGTCTTCCTACTACTCTAACAAAATCTCACCCCTTTTACAAATTCTCATCCATGTTTGAAATGGCGAATTCCAGTCAGTATCATCGTGATGTTGTGTTTCTTGCATGCTTCAATACTTAAATCATCTTTAATGGAGCCCCCAGGTTGAATGATGGTTTGAATACCATATTGTGCAGCAAGTTCTACAGTATCTGGCATAGGAAAAAATGCATCTGAAGCCAACACAGCTCCTTTAGCTTTGTCTTGTGCCATTTCTAATGCAATCCTTGCAGCACCCACTCGATTGCTCTGCCCACCACCAATGCCTAAGGTCATCCCATTTCTAGCGATCACAATCGCATTGCTTTTCACATGCTTACATACCTTCATCGCAAACACAGCATCATCCCAATCTTGATCTTGAAGTGTTCCACTCACGATATTGATGTTCTTTTGATCAAAAGCATCTTCATCCCTTGTTTGAACAAGCCATCCTCCATTCAGGGAAGTGTATGTTAATGAAGTGATAGAATCATTATTCAAGTTAATGCGCATTAATCTCACATTCACTTTCTTTGAAAGAATCTTCAATGCTTGATCACTGAATGAAGGAGCAAGAATCACTTCCAGAAACAAGGAAGCTAAATGCTCAGCCACCGTTTCATTCACTTCTTGATTCAAGGCAACAATGCCTCCAAATATACTGATTTTATCCGCTTCATAAGCTTTAAAGTAAGCTTCTTCAATGGTAGTCGCTGATCCCACCCCACATGGATTGGTATGTTTGATGACCACACAAGTGGGGAGAGTAAATTCCTTGATAAGTTCCATTGCCGCATTGGAGTCAAGTAGATTATTGTACGATAATGCTTTTCCTTGAAGTTGTTTTGCATTGATGAGTGGTGAATGATCATTGTGTTGATCAGCATAAAAAGCAGCCTGTTGATGAGGATTTTCCCCATAACGTAAATCCATGACTTTAGTTAAGGAACGTGTGAAGTATTGAGGAAATTTCTCTTCATTCAGATACTGTGCAATTAAAGCATCATAGAATGAAGTGTGCTGAAAGACTTTTAATGCCATGGCTTTCTTAAACTCATAGGATGGTTTGTCATGTTCTTTGAGTTGTGTCAGTAAGATGGTGTAATCAGATGGATCAACGATCACACAGACATCATTAAAGTTTTTTGCTGCCGCTCTAAGCAACGTTGGTCCACCAATATCAATGTTTTCTATCGCATCATCCAATGTATGATGAGGATCATGAATGGTTTTCTCAAAAGGATAAAGGTTAACAATCACCAAATCAATGGGTTGGATGTTATGTTGGTTTAACACTTCAAGATGCTCTTGATTGTTTCTCTTAAAGAGAATTCCCCCATGAACATAAGGGTGAAGTGTCTTCACTCTGCCCTCTAGCATTTCTGGAAAATGCGTCACTTCTTCTACGCTTAATACAGGTAGATTATGAGTTCGAAGTAAAGCATAGGTACCTCCTGTTGAAACGATTTCAACTTCTAACTCAATAAGCTGTTTAGCTAGTTCAATCACTCCTGTTTTATCACTGACACTGATCAATGCACGTTTCATAACCATCACCTCTGATTGACTAGCAATATCTCATAGATGAGTTCATCATCAAATAATCAATCCTTAAGGATTGCACCAATCACAGTATCGAGCTTCACTCTTAACTCCATGAGGATACATTTTATCTTCTTGATACTTGCATCGCTGACATGTAAAAATATGCTTCAAAACAAGTTGAGTTGGTTCACCACAACACTCACACGGTAACCCTTTTACTTTACTCGTAATCACAAACCCAGGACATTGACAGGTTGGGCACAATGTAAGCAGTTGATCCACCATGTGTTGGGTGGCTTTTTGAATGTTGTTCATGCGGGTTGGATTACGATGGGCTCTCATGTCGGTTTCCACAAAAACACGGTTATGTTTCGACTCTTTTAAACATCGATTAAAGGCATCGATAAGTTCAACATCTGATGTGACATCTTTTATGATCATTTTATGAGACTCATGATCAGGACGAAGCATTAATCCATGGGATGGATACTTCACTTCTTTTGCGAATTCGATCAATTCTTCTACACTATGGATCACACGATGCTTAAAGTTGGTGTTACTGCTTTCATGTACACCGATCACTTCAATGTGATTCACCTTATCCACAAGCACGACAATCTCCACATTCCAAGGCACTGGTATCATTGGATGTGGTCCAAAACTTCCTTCACTCACAATCGCAATTGATGCGTGATTGCGTTTAAGTGCCTGTTTTATCTTTTGTCTTGCGGTATCCAATTGATTCTTTTTACGTTTGATTTCACGTGAAAAAGAACCCAAAGAATCGGTATCAAACACATCATCTATGATGAAAGTGCCACCACAATGTGCTTCCACCAAAGGTTGAATCACCTGTTCTTTCTTGTGTTTTGTTAATATGACGATCGTCTGTTGCTCATACAGTTTCATGTTTATCCTGCTCTTTAAAGGTGATGATGGTGTTGATGATGCCTAACCCTGAAAATACAATCACTATCACAAACAAAGTTTGGATATTGCTGAACCAATCTAAAACCAGTCCTGAAGTGAGGACTCCTAAGATGGCACCAACACCATAGGCTGTGAAAAGAAACCCATAATTTTGACTGTAATGCATCACTCCATAGTCATTAATGGTGGTTGTTGGTGCTATGGCCAGCCATGCTCCTAAGTTAAGCCAGAAAAGCATGAATGAGACAATATAAATGAAGACATTGGCTTCACCAAAAAAGATCATAAGTAGTGACGCCACAGTAATCAGCGAATAAGAAAGCATCATCGCAAAGAAGCTACCAAAACGATCCACTAACCATCCAAACAAGGGACGACCTCCTCCATTCAACAAGGCAAACAATGCCATGGCTTGACTCACTTGAGTTGAGGTAAGTCCAATCGTGTTACGACCAATGTTTGCGGTTAAACCAATGAGCATTAATCCTATGGTGGTTCCTAAGACAAAGTTAAGATACAACCCTTTGAATCGACGTTGTTTCATCATGAGTTTGGTTGGAGTATCATTCAAACTACCTAACTTATTTGATGATGTGTCTTTTACTTCATGTGCATAAGGAAAGCGAAATGGAAACACCAATATTGGTAAGATCACCACAAGTCCAACGCCTAGCATTAGCAATGCATTCATGACACCCAATGATAGAATCAGTTGATTGGCTAATGGAGCAGTCATGATTGGTGACAATCCAAATCCAACAATGACACTCCCTACCGCAAGACCTCTGTGATCTGGAAACCACTTTGCGACCACTGCCATGGGAACACCATACATGATTCCTACCCCAGATCCACTCATGAAGCCATAGAAGAAGGTAAACCATCCAATATGTGGAGAAAATGAAGATAGAATCCATCCTAAGGACACCAAAGCTCCACCCACAAACATTATTGTTCTTGGATGAATCTTTGAAATGTAAGGACCACTTAGCATCATAAATAAAGAGTAGGTTGCTAAAGCAAACATGTAGGGTAATCCACTTAATGATGCACCAATTCCATAATATGCTTCTAGAGCAATTCTAAACACACTGTATGAATACACAGTACCAATAAGAATCATGATGAATAAGCCCAATATCACAAACATCCCACGTTTATTGAAGGGAAGTGAAATTTCTTTATTTAATGTCATGTTACTCTCCTAATTTAAAGTTAATCCATTAATACTTTGAATATTAATGGATTAACTTGGCTTATTTTATCATAAAACCAGAAAAAGCGAACAAAGACTCTCTTAGGAATACTTTTGTCAGTACAACACATCTTAATCTATTAGAAGAACATGCCTATAAATGGGCAAAGAAAGATATGCCTTGTGCATATCACAAAATCTCATCTTTGGTGTTATTATTTTGCCTGCTCTTTTCTTTGCTCATCAATGTGTTGATCCACTTCATCCAATATTGTTTTATCCACTGAAGTAAACCATACATTTAAACGCTCTTTAGCCTTTGCTTTGGTCTCTTTGGTAACATACAAAGCCACGGCAACGATTGCTGCAAGCAAGGCTGTTAAATCATCAGAAAAACCCACCATAGGAATAAAATCAGCCACAAAATCCGTAGGCAAGATGAAATATCCAAGTGCACCTAAGATAATCGATTTAGCATATTTTGGAGTTGAGGATTGTTGAAGAGTGTAATACAGGAGCAATACCAAATAAATCACTTTTAGGCCTGCTTTTTGAGCCATTTTAACAATTTTAGTGAATAAACCAGTTTGTGAGTAAAATCTTCTCCAAGATTGACTGAGTTGAGGTGTAAATTTCATGCTTAACTCCTTTATTTGAATTCATTATAACACCTCTATGATAGATTCATCTAAAAACCAAATCAAAAAAACCATAGGTACTATCCCATGGTCTGTGTATCAGCATAGCTTTTTTAAAGTAGCCACATAACATCTAAATATAAATCCAAATGTATACCTATCTGATGGCTTTCTAAACATTAACCCAATCTTTCAATAATGCTTAAAGCAGCTCTCTTTCCTTGACCTAATGCTGCAATGACGGTAGCAGATCCTAATACTGCATCACCCCCTGCATAAACCATTGGAATCGAACTTTCTAAGTGCTCATCCACTTCAATGGATTGCCATTTGTTCAATTTTAGTTGTGGTAAAGTTGAGTTTAATAATGGATTGGGACTTGTTCCAACGGCCATGATGCAACTGTCAGCCTCGATGATGATGGGTGGTTGTTCAACATCCTCAATGACTTTTTCTTTCCCATCAACCATGACAAACTTAGTGGGTTGAAATAAGATACCAGTCATCTTGTAGTGATCATCAACGATGACTGCTTTAGGTGATAAACACTCTTTAACCTCAATCCCCTCTTCAATGGCATGTTCTACCTCAGCTAAGCGAGCTGGCATTCGATTAATGGTTCTTCGATAAGCAATGGTGACATCAACATTTAAACGCAACGCACAACGAGCAGCATCCAATGCAACATTACCGCCACCAATGACAAGTGTCTTTTTCATCGGATACAAAGGCGTATCATGATCTTTTAAATGAGCTGAAAAAGTGTTAATTCGTGTTAAAAATTCATTAGCAGAAAAGACCCCAATCGCATCACTGTTTTTCATTTCCACAAACTCTGGTAAACCTGCTCCAGTTGCTAAGAAGATTGCATCAAAGTGTTGTTGTTTTAATTGATCTAATGTGATGGTTTTACCAATCACAGTGTTCTTTTTAAAGGTAATCAAATCATTCATTAAGCGATCAATCTCTTGATCAACTACGGTTTTTGGTAGTCTAAAATCGGGGATTCCATATCGAAGCACCCCACCCATTTGATCCCAACTATCATAAATATCTACGGCAATACCCGCATTACTTAATGTATAAGCACATGCAATTCCAGCAGGTCCTGCTCCCACAACGGCTACTTTCTTATTAATGGCTTTCTTCTTTATTGGAGTCCATGTGCCATGATCAGCCACATAGCGCTCACATTGACCAATATTGACAGCTTGATTTACCTTCGTCAATACACATGCAGCTTCACATTGACTCTCTTGAGGACACACTCGTCCACAAACTCCTGGTAGAGGATTTGTCTTTAAAATGGTTCCTAAAGCATCATCAATTTGATCTTGTTTTATTTGTGCTAGAAAAGCAGGAATATCCACATGAACTGGACAACTGTTAACACACGGTTGTGATTTACAGTTCAAACAACGACTAGCCTCAGCCATCACTTGTTGCTTGGTATAACCAAGGCTCACTTCATCAAAAGTGCCTTTACGTAATTGTACTGCTGCTAAACTAGGTTCATTTCGCATGGTTATTTCCACCTGTAATCATATGCTTGATTGCGTGCTATCAATGCATCAAAATCGACTAATCGACCATCAAATTCAGGGCCATCAACACAAGCAAAATGAGCTTGTCCACCCACATTAACCCGACAACCACCACACATCCCAATGCCATCCACCATGATTGGATTTAAACTCACCACTGTTAAGATTTGATGATGCTCTCCTATGTTAGTGATGGCTTTCATCATGGGTAATGATCCAATCGCAAAGATGACATCGACGTTTTGGGTCTTAAGGATATGATTCAATGCATCAACAACATTGCCCTGAACATACTTTTCACTTGGTTGTTCAACAGTGATGATGCGTTGATTACTAACTTGATGATACTCCTGTTCATAAAAGATCTCACTCTCATCTTTAAACCCCGCAATGAACGTCACATCAACACCTTTTTGCATGTATTGCTTTGCGATTGGATATCCAATGGCACAACCAACCCCACCAGCAATGACACATAACGTTTGAATCTTGGGCATTGCAAAAGGATGTCCTAATGGTCCGATTATCTCATACACGACATCACCAACTTCAAGTTGACTTAACTTAGACGTCGTATCTCCTACGACTTTAAAAATCACTGTAATACGATCCCCTTGCGCATCTGCAATCGTCAAGGGAATTCGCTCACCTTGTTGGTGAGTCCTAATCATGACAAAGTGCCCTGCTTGTGCATTGGTCACAATTTCTCTAGCCTCAATTTGCATCGCAAAGGTGAGTTTATTGAGTTGACGTTTGCTTAGAATTTTATAGCTCATGTTTGATGTAACAATTGTCTAAAGGATTCTTTAGACAATCGTCTTCCTTTTCTTGTTGTTGCTTCATATTATGTTAACAGTGGAATGCAATTAAGGATGAACTGATAATCGATGGATCTATTTGATTTCATTTTATCATAGATAACCAAATAAACAATGACGTTGTGAGTAGAATAACAAGTTCATTATAAAGATTGAATTCCACAATAAAGACCTCATGAATTAGTCAAATCATTGCTCAGATTCAAGTAAGTGTGGAAAGGTTAGGAGACATTAATACAGTATAAACATTTGCTATATCCAGCTTTACAAAGAAAAACCATGGGTTCGATCCTATGGTCTCTGTATCAGAATGTTGCGGATGAAGGGACTCTAACTCAACCTTTCACGAAAATTTAATAGGTTTCAATTGATTAGATAGCAATAATATGTTTTCTCGTTTTTCATTGTTTAAAACAAATCTAAGGTCGCAAACACGCAATGGGTATAACATAGATACCGTCTTTTCTTCTATAAGCAAATGAGTCACTTGCAGTGATAATGGCCATAAATGAAGGCTTACTCATTTTTTCTAGATCAATCTTTTCTCTGATTTTCTTTAATGTCGCAGCTCCATCATTAATTAACTTCTCGCCTCCAATTTTTACTTCAATGAGCGCCCATCGACCATCCTTTAAGTGAATAATTGCATCTGCCTCTAAACCAGAAGAGTCGTGATAATTGAACACCTTACCTTCAAGGAATTGAGAATAGATTTTTAAATCTCTTATTACTAAATTTTCGAACAATAAACCAAAAGTGTTTAAGTCATTAATTAAGTCGTTAGGATTTGCATCTAGAACAGCAGTCGCTATGGATGGATCGACAAAATGTTTAATGCTTGTTGTTCTAATTGTTGCTTTTGATCTTAGTTTTGGAGTCCAGCTCGGAGTTTCCTCAATGACAAACAGTTTTGAAAATGCACTTAAATATGAGTCTACAGTTCTAACATCCTCAACATTGACATTGGCTTCAATATCTTTCAATATTGTCGTAATTTTTGCAGGAGTTGAAACATTGCGTGCATATGATCTTAAAATGGCTCGTGCTCTATTTGGATTTCTTTTTATTTCATCAACATCTGTAATATCTGATGTAATTAAAGTGTCTACATAATCTTTTACATAATTTAAGGCAATATCTCTATCAGTTTCTATCACTGCACTCGGAAAGCCCCCTCGACAAATGATGTAAGCAATATCTTTCAGTTGATACTTGTTTTTTCCAGATATTTCACTCTCATCAAACAAAGACGTCAAAGACACTTCCCCACTGCTTTCTTTGCTTTCCCACAAACTCATTGTGCGCATAACGATGGTTTTGATACGACCTGTTCCTGTATGACGTTTATTATCATCAATCGGTTTTGCTGATCCAGTTAAAATGAAAAGTCCTTTTCCTGAAACTTCGTCCACGAAATTTCTAATATAGTCCCATAACTCTGGTATCTTTTGCCACTCATCAAATAATAGTGGCTTTTCTCCAGACAATAAATTTTCATCTCCTATGTCTGAAAGAATTTTATATTGCTTGTATACTGCTGGTTTTTGAAGTTTGATAATTGTTTTTACGAATTTTTCTGCAGTTGTTGATTTTACACACCATTTCGGGCCTTGAATAACAACGCATCCATTAGTTTTCATTGATGTTGTTATAGCATCTTCTATTAATCTTGATAAGTATGTTGATTTTCCGTCCATAAATTCTACCTCATACTTATATACTAACTCTCAATGTATGTTTTGTCAATTTTTCAATGTGTTTTTTATCAAATTATAAATGTTGTTTTTATTTATAAGTGAATGTATTTTTTGTTGAGTAAATAACAAATGATTTGAATTCATTTTAGAAGATGACTGGCTGAAATATTAGAGATTTGAATGAAACTGAATCTATTTATAATTTGTACTCTATTGTATCTCGAAGTGTCTGCATTGATGTATATTCTAACATTCCTCTCCAAAACCATGTATGCAGGCTTCTTGTTTCAAAATCAATTCTATTAAACAGTAAGGTCAAAAAAATCAGGCAAATATTCATTAGTCTAATGATAGCTAAGTCTCTAAAAAATTTGTCATTAATTTTTTCGATGACTGGTTGGCAAACTCCTTCAGCATCTGTAGGGTATTTATGGTTTTCTAATTAATTGATTTGCGTTTTTTAAAAAAGAAAAACCATGGGTTTAATTCCATGGTCTCTGTATCAGAATGGTGCGGATGAAGGGACTCGAACCCCCATGCCGTAAGGCGCTAGATCCTAAGTCTAGTGCGTCTGCCAATTTCGCCACATCCGCGTGTGCCTTATTATTATAGCACAATCAATTTCTATTTCAATCACTATTTAACAAATCTGCAATAACTTCACACACACTATCACAGATCTTAAATGCCTCCTTAAGTAGTTTTTCTTCCCCACTGGAAATACCATATCCCGCAAACATGCGTGTCATTGGAATATCATTGAATGAATCTCCTACCGTATGTACGACCTCATGCAAATCAAGAGCTTTCACAACCGAAACAATTCCACTGGCCTTAGACGTGTTAGGGGAAAGAATGTCATTGTATTCATGAAAGGAATATGCTTTTAGTTGATCTGGATAGGTTTGATTGATGTAAGCAGCATGTTGTATGGCAGAGGCTTCATCAATGAATTTGATGTACATACCCACGATCTCTTCAGTTGATAAAATCTCATTAAGACTAATTTGATTCACATGCACATCCACATTCTTATTCAACGTATCATGCAAACCAACACTGATCCCATCACTTAATCCAAAAAACTGAATATGATCTCCTGTCAGTGATTCTAACACATCATGAACCACATTAAGGTCAACGATGGTTTTGTGAAGAATCTTTCCTTTAGAATCAATGGAAATAGCCCCATTATTTGCGATCACAAAATCAAAAGGAATATTATACTTCGCTATTTCTTCAAGGATGGATCCTAAAGATCGCCCTGTTGCGATACCAAAATGATGTCCTAAAGCTTTAAACTCATGGATTGCCTTGATATCATCGTCACTCACCACGCTATTGATATATAACGTTCCATCATAATCACTGACTAAAGTCTTAAACATGAATACCTCCAAATGTTATCGTTGTGTCACAAATCATTGAATTTGGTTCGTTTTTCACCACATTGTCAAACCATTATAACATGCATTGTGTTCATTTTCCTTTAATAAAAGGTTATCTTTCGATAACCTTTACTGAATAGATACAACTTTGAATTTCGCCCCTTCACACACTTCTCTAATACGTTTTTTGTCTAAAGAAGATGTCTTTATAACCATCTGAACACTGGGTTCATGAGTAGCCATAAGATGAGTAATATTGAAGCCATGCTTGAAAAATAATGTACTTACCTCTGCGATTAAACCAAGATGATCTATCGCAAACTCTAAGACAACCCTTGTACCCTCTTCATGTAGTCCCATGACATGAGCAAAGGAAGTTAACACATCATTGGTTGTTAAGATACCTAAAACTTTCTTTCTCTCATCCACCACTGGCAAACAACCAATGTCTTTTGAAGCCATGATATCTGCAGCCTTTTCAAGTAACATATCCGGTGTTGTGGTAATGACACGACTGATCATAATGTCATCCACTTTCGTTTTTGACAATAAGTAGTTTAACTCAAAGATATCAAGAGTAGTAGCATTGGAAGGCATGTATCGTGATATCATTCCTTCTGTAATTAATCCCACCAACACATTATCAATGACCACAGGTAAACGATGGATTTTATGTATTTTCATGAGTTCTAAAGCCAGTGAAATGGTTTCTTTAGGTGATATAGTCACCAGTTGTTGACTCATGTGTGCACTGACGTACATTAATGACCTCCTAGATAGATGCGTTGAACATCCTCACTTGCTAATAGCTCTGCTCCACTTCCTGATAATACAATGTGACCCGTTTCTAATACATACGCCTTATCTGCAATCTTCAGCGCTTGATTGGCATTTTGCTCAACAAGAAGGATGGTTGTTCCTTGTTCATGTATTTCTTTGATTAGTTTAAATATCTCTTTGACCAGAAGTGGTGCTAACCCCATGGACGGTTCATCCAATAACAGCAATTTAGGTCGAGCCATAAGGGCTCGTGACATCGCAAGCATCTGTTGCTCTCCTCCTGATAAAGTAGATGCATCTTGATGCATTCGCTTCTTTAAGATAGGAAAGCGAGCATACACTTTTTCTAAATCGGTTTTTATTCCATCTTTATCTTTCCTTAAATACGCTCCCATCAATAGATTCTCTTTAACGCTTAGTCCTGAAAAAATTTTTCTTCCTTCTGGAACTTGTACAAGCCCTAAAGCTGGTAGGGATTGACTTGGGACATCTTTAGTAGAGCGATCAAGATAAATAATGGACCCCGAACTTGAAGTTAAAAGATTGGAAATGCTACGAAGCAGCGTGTTCTTACCTGCACCATTGGATCCAATCAGTGTTACGATTTCTCCTTCATTCACTTCAAGAGAAACCCCTTTTAATGCATGAATCACCCCATAATGAACATTCAAATCATTGACCTTCAACATGTTCTTCACGCTCCTCTCCTAAGTACGCTTCAATCACTCTTGGATTGGTTTTAATCTTTTCTGGCACATCATTGGCGATTACTTTACCATAATCTAAAACAATAATTCGTGAGGTAATACTCATAATCAAATTCATATCATGTTCAATCAAAAGAATCGTTAATCCTTTTTCTTGATGAATCGTTTTAATGAACTGTGCTAAATCTTCCCTTCCTTATGGACAACAACGTC
>DAIDML010000030.1 GCA_027449005.1 Erysipelotrichaceae bacterium
ATTGATTCCAAAAATCGCAATTACCAATGATATTTTATTGATTGCGGTATTTGGGGGGATTTTTTCAGGTGTTGCTGCTTCACTCTCACTCATGGCGAATGCCAGTGGTGGAGGGACTGATTTTATTGCTCTTTATATATCACATAAAACTAACACTCAATCTTGGAATTATATCCTTGCAGGTAATGCGGTCATCTTAACGATTGCAGGCTTATTCTTTGGGTGGGAAACTGCACTTTACTCCATCATATTCCAGTTTGTTTCGACCACCATTGTGACCAACATGTATCAACGGTACAAACTCATGAGTATTCGTATGTTTACCAGTAAACCCGATGAACTCACCCAAGCCATATTAAGTAAAACCAGACATGGTATTACCAAGCTTTGGGGTGAAGGTGGATACAGTAAGAAGCAAGTTGCGATGTTGTACATGGTGGTTAATTCTTATGAAGTGAATCAAGTCATTGAAGTAGCACAACTTGCAGATCCAAAAGTGTTCATTGATATTTCAAAAACCGAAAAGGTGATAGGGAACTACTATCGTAAACCACTTGATTAATGCTTGATTTTTCAAGCATTTTGTTTGTTTTAGGCAGTATGGACTGATATATTTAAGGTGCTTAACTAAGAAAGGCGAGTTATGGAAAAACATGAAATCATACAAGCTTTACTACTACAAATGAGAAAGCTTAGAATGATGGAATCAAAAATCGTTCGTTTGACATCAAGTCATGATGACAAAATTCCAATTCATCATTTAATGATGTTATTGCATTTGACGGAAAGTGGACCTATTCCTATTCGAAAAATCAAAGAGGAGTTCAGAGTCAGTGCTTCAGCGGCAACGCAACTCATTGATTCATTGGAAAAAGAAGGGTTTATTTACAAAAAGAGAGATGATGTTGATCGAAGAAGCATCAAAATCGAACTGTCTGTTTTAGGGCATGAAAAAATTTCAAGTTATTATCGTGAACTTGAAAAATACATGGAACACTTAGTGGATTATGTAGGAATTGATGAGATGTTGACATCGTTACGTATCAATGAAAAAATCAATGATTTCAATATTATGATGGAGGAAGAACATGGCAAAGACAAAACGAAAAAATAAATGGATTAAGCGTGGGATGATTGTATCCCTTATTGCATTGGTTGGATTTCTGATATTCAATCAACAAAGAGAAGCTGCACAACAACGTTTGATTGATAATGCGAAAACCACTACCATTGATCGTGGTCAAATCGAACTGTTTGCGTTAGCATCAGGAAGATTAACGTCATCAGATGAAAGTGTTGTCTCTATCAATGGAACGCTATCTCAAGTCCTGGTAAAAGTGGGAGATCAAGTCGAACTTGATCAACGCATTGGTGAAACACGAGATGTGATGGGAAATCGCTTTGCGGTACGTGCTAATAAGGCAGGAATCATCACATCACTTCCTAATGCGATTAACAACGAATTTGTCATTTCTAATCCGAACAAATTCAAACTTGTTGTCAATATCTCTGAGCGTGATGTTAGTCGTTTAGAATTAGGTCAAAGTGCAGAAATCTATGTGCAATCACTCGATTTAACTTTTGAAGGAACCGTGACCAATATTGGTTTAATTGGAAACACATCCTTGGATTTCTCTACATATCCTGTGACTGTGGAATTTGAACATGGGGAAGAACCGTTGTTTCTAGGAATGAGCGCTAGTGCTCGTATCAGTGTTTCTGTGTTTGATGATATTCTTATTATTCCTTTTGAAGCACTCATCATTGATGGAACACAGCGTTTCGTCTTATCAGCAGATTGGTTACAAGAGTCTCAACGTCCGCAACGTGATTTTTATATTCCAGTCACCACAGGTGTTGCCGATGTGTACAATGTACAAGTCAGCGGTGATAATTTAGAAGGACAAACCATCATTGTGTTAGACCCATCTTCAAACTTCCCGTTCTTTGGACGATGATACAACTTAAAGGTGTAACCAAACGATATGTCATGGGGGATAATATCGTCATGGCGTTAAATGGAGTCGATATTCAAATTAAAGAAGGTGAGTTTGTAGCCATCGTTGGACCATCGGGAAGTGGAAAATCAACGTTGATGAAC
>DAIDML010000031.1 GCA_027449005.1 Erysipelotrichaceae bacterium
ATACTGTGTCCTTTCACAAATTGATCATCACTTTCTCCATCGGCTTTAAAAAGATTGAATTCTTCATACGCTTCTAAGCTGAATGGGACAAGTAAATTCTCAAATGTGATGGCACATGGTACTTGAAAATCACCTTCAATGCTGGCGGTAACCATGAGCACATCACTGTGTTCATCATATCGCATGATGCCACTCACATGAACATCACTGACTTCATTGAGGTAGATGAAAGGTTCACACACTTCTTTGGAAATAGAAAAATCAAAATCTAAGACAATATCTTCTTGAGCATGTTGCGTAATCTCTTTTTTAGTATAGATCATGGTTACCTCCTCTAATGTCTATGTTTATTATACCATTGTATGTTTTGTACAATCATTGTAAAACACAAAATTCATAACCTATGGTAAACTATTCCCATGATCAACATTATCCTAACCCCACTCACCACCCATCTTCATCCCAATGGTTTTTCAAAACCACTCATCGAATCGTATTTCAAAACGTTAAATGAGAACACATCCTTAACCTACAATGAAAATCATCAACCCAGTTTAAGTGATGGAAGGCACATCTCGATTGCTCATAAAGAGGATGTGTTGGTGTTTGCGATTTCAGATAAGAAAATTGGAGTGGACATTGAAAAGAACACTCCCCCTTCTAAACAACTCATTAAAGAATACAGCCTCAACCCTTTCACTCCCATTAAAGACTGGTGCATGAAAGAAGCCTATTTCAAAATGACTCAAGATCGTCAATACGATAAAGTCCTGATTCCAAAACTCACGTATCCTCACTTAGAAATTAAATATGATCCCTATTTTATTCTAGTGCTTGTAGAGGAACATGATGATGTGAAAATCGACATCTTTGATGGACAAAGCATACAACCTTTGCCACTGTAAGCTAAAACACACAAGCACCTCATGTTCGAGGTGCTTGTTTTGATTGTGCGATTGCTTTTTTGATTTGTTTTATGATGAATTTGATGATAGCCATAAACAGCTTAAATCCTAAGAAGATGACTAAGAAACCAAAAAGTGACCAAATCACATCCATCAGATCCATTTGACCTGAGCGAGATTGGTATTGTGCAACCTCAATCGCCACACTCACCACTAATGCTAAGGTGAAGACATAAATGAAAGAAAGTAGTTTAATACTATATTGACTTAATTTCTTAAAGATGGGATTAATGAATAAGTAAAGAATGAAAAAAATCACCCCAATCACATAAAAGTGAAGGGCTTTATCATTCATCCCTAATCCAAATTCATTAGATAACGAAGAGAAGAGCCGATGAAAGAAATTAAAGATATCGATTAATGCTTGAAGTAGAAGTTTCATGGTTTTAGAATACACTAAATCTTAATGACTTTCAAACTGTTTTTAAACCTCACTTAAGATACAGATGAGGTTAACGATTCCACAAACATGAAGAGTTCATGTTTAAGTGTGGTTGCATTCACATCAAAGAACACTTCATGTTGGGAGAAGGGATCAATG
>DAIDML010000032.1 GCA_027449005.1 Erysipelotrichaceae bacterium
TGATGGTTTTTCATTCATCTGTCACTGTGTGAAAATATCATGTATAATGAAGGTATCTCATCCTTAAAGTGTGAAATGTTAAGAAGAGGTAAAGAGTTCCTTTTTTTCCCTTTTTATTTCACTGCTTCGATATAATATGAAAGAGGACATCATTATGAATATTGGCTTAATCGATTTAGGTTCCAACTCCATACGTTTAGTGATCTATCATTATGGCGATGGACAACTCACCAAATTATTCAACTTAAAACATGCTGCAAAGAGTATTTTGTATGTAAAAGACAATAAAATGTCCATTGAAGGAGTCGAAGTCATCGTCTCTTCTTTAAAAGAACTGATTTTTGTGGCAAAGACCTACCATTTAGATTATTTTAGAATCTTTGCGACAGCCTCTTTAAGAAACATTGATAATTCTAAGGAAACTATTGCGGCCATTGAGTCCAGCATTCATCATCCAATTGAACTCTTAAGTGATCATGAAGAATCATCCTATGGTTTTGAAGCTGTGGTCAAGGCTGAAAGCTTGCCTAAAGAAGGACTCTCCATTGATATTGGGGGTGGTTCAATGGAAATCACTTACTTTGTGGAGGGTAAACTCATTCACACCACTTCTGTTCCTGTGGGTTCGCTTAACTTTTACCAACAATACGTTTCCAATGTTTTACCCAATGATGCGGAGCAAAATCTCATGAGAGCACACGCTAGAACCATCTTTTCAAACATTGTATGGTTAGAAAATAAGATGATTGATCATATCATTGGAATTGGGGGAACATCCCGTGCCATGGTTAAAATGAACAAAGTTTTGGATTTTGAAAAAAACATCTCACTCTCATACAACACCATTTCAAAAATTTCTCGCTTAAATCCTGCACACGCGCAAGACATCATCAAAGGAGCACCTGATCGTTTAATTACCTTAGTCCCTGGAGCCATCCTCATTGATGAACTTATGCAGTATGTGCATGCAACCACCTTTACTGCTTCAAAAGCATCATTAAGAGAGGGGTATTTATACCACAAAGTCCTACAAGAGGGGTAACCTATGGCCTTTATTAACCGTGAACTAAGTTGGATTCAATTTAATGAACGTGTTCTTCATCAAGCAACGTTAAGCACAACGCCCTTTTTTGAGAAAGGGCGTTTTTTAAACATTGCGGCGAATAATCTTGATGAATTCTACATGGTGCGGGTAGGCTCACTACAAGAACTTTCCGCACTAGTTGAATCCAACGACAACAAAACCAATCTTACCATCACTCAACAGCTCAAACTCATTTCAAAACAAGTTCAACACTTCATTGATCATCAAACCCAAGTGTATGATTCATGGATGAAAGAAGCTCAGTCGTATCATATTCATGTCAAGAAAGTCATTGACTTGAAATCCAATGATCAAGCTTACATTCAAACCATGTATAAGTCTCAAATTGAACCATTGTTATCTCCCATGATTGTGGACCAATCCCATCCATTTCCTTTTCTTCAAAACAAACAAGTGGTGGTTGTGGCTTTACTTAAGAAAGGGAAGAAGAAGACATTGGGTTAAATCGCAATGGACCCTAACATCATTCCACTGGTAGTGTCTCTTCCAACCTCCTCATCACTTCACTGTGTCATGGTCAGTGATCTCATACATACTCATATTCAAAAAATCTTTAAAGGGTATGAAGTGGAAGCCATCACCAACATGA
>DAIDML010000033.1 GCA_027449005.1 Erysipelotrichaceae bacterium
ACACAGGCGATGAGGTCTGTTTTGCTAAATCATACAACGTTTGATCAACAGCTTTTTCCTTCTTCGTAATATCAATCATGAAGAGAATAAGATCCACTTCTTTAAGAGTAGCAACCGTGGATTTGACCATCATTGAACTTAACGCATCTTTAGGTTGATGAAATCCTGGAGTATCTAAGAAGACAATCTGTCCTTGGTCGTCATTGTATACACCTAAGATAACATTGCGTGTCGTTTGTGCCTTTGCAGATGTGATGGCTACCTTGGTTTGCATTAATGCATTAAGCAAGGTAGACTTACCCGCATTAGGACGACCGATTAAGGCTACAGTTCCAGCTTTAGTCATGTTTTACATCCTCTACATTGAATTGCATAGGGAGTAACTCTGCAATGGTCGTGACAACTTCCTCTTTCCCATTGGAAAGATAAATAGGCGCATTTTGAGGTAACAGTTCACTTAAAACTTGACGACAAATGCCACATGGTGCCGCAATTCTAAATCCATCACTCACAATCGCAATGGCTTCAATGTCATCTTTACGATATCCATTGGAATACGCAGCATAAATAGCACTTCGTTCTGCACAGTTTGTTGCACCAAAAGAAGCATTTTCAATGTTAGCTCCTAAAAATGTGGTGCCATCTTTAAGTAAAATACATGATCCCACATGATAATTGGAATAGATAGCATAGGCATGATTCATAGCCTTAAATGCTTGATTTATTAATTCTTGTTGTTTCATAATAACTCCTTTATGGTTGGAAATAAGATAATGATAGCAATCACTGCCGCAAACAATGACATCACAAGCACCGAAGCAGAAGCCAAATCTTTGATGCGTTTAACATCAGCATGTTCTTGAGGCATTAAAGCATCACAAATCCATTCAATACTGGTATTCATATACTCAAGTGCTAAGACTAAACCAATAAGCAATAAAAGAACGATCATTTCCCATACCTGCAGAGGTAAGAAGACAATGAGTCCTAACACAACCACAGCCAACAGTGCTTGTAGTTGAATGCTTGAATCATGAAGTAAGCCAAAAAAGAGCCCTTCAAAGGCTACCTTAAACTTAAAGACTAGATTCTTTAAGATCTCTTGGATATTCACGCAATAGCTCCTTTTGTCGTTGAATCATTTTTGACTCGTTTTCTTCGTTATCATGATCATAACCACACGCATGCAATAAACCATGTGCAAACAAGAATGCAAACTCTCTTTGAACTGAATGTTCATACTCCTGTGCTTGACGTACACATGCATCCACATTAATAATGATATCGGCTAATGAATCCTCTTCATCACTGACAAAAGTAAGGACATCCGTAGGATAATCTTTGCCTTTATAGTGCAGATTGAACTCATGCATCGCATCATCATGAACTAAAACAACATTAACCCTTGTTTTTGACTTGACTTCTTTTAAAAGAATCGCTTCTTTCATGATGGTTTTAAGAATGATTTTAGTGTCATTCCACATTTTTTGATTTGTGTTATTGATAAATGAAAAAGGCATAATTCCTCCTTAAACAGTATACCATATTCACTTTTTTTATCATAGACTCGTCTGATTTTATTCACAATGTCTTCAGATAGTGTTATCATATCGTGTGAGGTACGTTATGGATCAATTAATCGCTTCTTTAGAGTCATTTAAAGCTGTCCCTTGGGATTTGGTTTTAGGTGGATTTGGATTATTCCTTTTTGGTATTAAGTTCATGGGTGATGGTTTAAAAGCTGTTGCTGGTGATAAACTACGAACTTACATTGATCGTTACACATCAAAAGTATGGATGGCGATTGGGATTGGGGCATTCATCACGATTGCGATTCAATCTTCCTCAGCAACAACAGCCATTACCATAGGTTTTGTTCGTGCAGGTTTAATGAGACTTGAACAAGCGACAGGAATCATCATGGGGGCCAATGTTGGAACAACCGTGACTTCCTTTTTAATTGGCTTAAAGATTGAAAATTTTGCGATGGCCATCATTTTTGTTGGTGCTATGCTCGTCTTATTCGCAAAGAAGAAGAAAACAAACTACATTTGAGCTTCTATATTAGGGTTTGGAATCATGTTTTTTGGTTTAAAAACCATGGGAGATGCGTTAAAAACACTGAAGGATGTTGAAGCATTCATTGATTTAACTCGTTCAATGAGTACTAATCCTTATTTAGCACTCACTGGAGGGATTTTCTTTACAGGCCTTGTTCAATCCTCTTCGGCAATGATTGGGATTGTTCAAAAAATCTATGAAGCAGGTGGGATGACCATTGATGCTGCCTTACCATTTGTCTTTGGATCTAACATTGGTACAACCATCACAGCCATTATGGCTGCCTTAGGGGGATCACTTGCTTCCAAACGTGCTGCAGGGATTCATACCCTCTTTAACGTCATTGGAACCGTGTTCGCCATGGTGTTCCTAAATCAGTTTCTTGCGATTGATAAATTTCTAGCTGCTCGTTATGATTTAAATGCCCCAATGCAGATTGCGGTAGCGCATATCGCGTTTAACGTCATTGCAACCCTTCTTGTCTTCCCATTTTTACAATGGTTAAACTCATTCGCATTATCATTAAAGGGGATGAAATTGAATACCGTGAAATCGATCTCAATGCATTGGATTTAGAACTAGCACGCTCACTTCCTTCTGCAGCACTTAACGTTTCTAAAG